>CACXEH010000115.1 GCA_902766625.1 uncultured Bacteroidales bacterium
CACATCAGCAGAGATAGTGTCTGCATTGTAAACATTCACGTCGGCATCTGCTCCGCTGCTTACATCAAACTCCACACAGGAGGTAACGATGCTGTCCATATCAAGGTCGGCGCCGCTGTTGACCTCTGCCGACGCCAGACCGGGATATGCGCCGTGAGTCTTGAGTTCGGCTCCGGAAGAGAGTTCTATCTGAGGCACAGCAGGCGCAATAATGGTAATATGCGCACCTTTCCTCAATGATTTATGCAGTTTGCCCTTGAATAAGATATTCAGTTGGCCTTCTTCCAGTTTAGTCATGAGCTTTTCCATACCGCCTTTGGTACATGTGACGATGACTTTGATGCCTGTCGTGTCCTTGACGTAATAGTCTGCATCAAGACCTGTCGCAACGTGCAGCTTCTCTACAGAGCCGGGAAACGACACTGTTTTGGTCATCATGGCATAGTCGGCCTTAGAGTATTTGGACGCTTCTTTCTTGATTGCTGCATCCAGGTTGATAACAAAAGCCAGACCGCACAGGAGAGTAACTCCTAATGTTGATAAGATAACTGTAAATATTGGTTTCATTGTCGTAAGTTTTTTGAGAGTTATTTATTGAGATATTTTGTAAGTTCCTTTTTGAGGTCTTCCTCTGTAATGCCGAGTTGTTGCATCTTCTCCGCCAACTGCGGCAAGAAGTCTGTAAAAAACTGCGTCTTGCGCATCTGGCGTATCTGTGCCGGCGCACTCTCGCTGACGAAATAGCCCAGGCCGCGCTTGATATAGATGAGACCGCTCGATGTCAGGTGGTCGTACACCTTGACCATCGTGTTGACATTCACCTCAAGTGCCACACTGTATTCCCTCACGGAAGGAATGCGCCCGTTTACGGGATAGACACCCGTCAGGATTTCATCCATGATACGGTCGGCTATCTGCAAATATATCGGGATGTTCTGCTTGAAATTCATAATATGGTACTTTGTTTGAAGTTGCGGTAGCTCCACCAGACATTAAGGGCAGAAAAGAGCCAGAGGATGACGCTCACGGCTACCATCGTCGCATTGAAGAAGTCCTCGCGGTCACCCACATCACCATCGTCGTAGTTGCCTACCACAAGAAATAATATGGTACCTACGATAATAAGCCCTATTATAACGAACAAATTGTACAGCCCTATACCCTTGATGAAGGCCTTGGTGCGGAATACCGACGAACAGAGAATGAAGAAAGTGAGACTATATACCCACAGTGCTAACGCCGAGATAGTCGCCGGAAAATCTCTAGTATCCGTCAATCCTTCCGCGAAGTCACCCAGTGCGTTAAAAAAGCCCGGAATGGTGCTGTGTACCTGCTTGCCGACAATTGCCCAATCCAGCAGCATGCGCACACCGTCTGCCAGAAAATAAGTCAATAATATACCGACAAAACCAGTAACAGTCGCGATGATGACGCGCGAGAGATATTTCTCAATCGGGTTACACGGCGTCATCAGAAAACCGATGACTTTTACCCGTGTTTCCAGGCCTGTAAATGTCATGGAGTATGCCAACGCTATAGTCAGGCCATAGATGAACAGGGCGATATATCCCCAGCCGTCAGACGTACGGACATCGATAGCAGATTTGTTTATCCAAAACCTCAAGGAAAGGAAAACAAAGTAGCATAAGAAAAATATAAAGGTGCCGAGCAGTAAATGAGACAGACTGGACCGGAGAACAAAAGTCTGCTGCTTTAAGAGATAACCCATACGGGCAAAACTGATTTTATTTTTCATTGTTCAAATATTTAGCAAGTTCTGGTTTTTCTATCAAGGCCGTAAACAGCAAGTCAAGGTTGATAGGTGTATCCTCGCCTGAAGTATTGAGACTGATGGTCTCCTTGCCGCTGAAAGAGGGACGGCTATACAGTTCATTGTCATCAGCATAGCTAAGGTCATGCATGTCAAAACGGAACTTCTCCGTAATATCTGCTGCGGAGCTTTGCACCAACAGACCGTCGGACTCAATGATGATAAACTGGTCCAACAGCTGTTCGACATCCTTTACCTGATGGGTGGAGATTACGATGGCGCGCTCCTCCGATGCCGCACTCGCAAGTGCCTTGCGGAATTGGCTCTTGGAAGGGATGTCAAGGCCGTTGGTCGGCTCATCCATGAGCAGGACGCGTGTGTTGGTAGCAAGGGCAAAACTGATGAAGGCTTTTTTCTTCATACCCATAGACAATTCACCGAGTTGCACGGTTCTGTCCAGATCAAAAGCACTGAGACAATAATCCAACAATTCTTCCGAGAAATTCGGATAAAACGGCTTGTTGATCTCTACATATCTCCGCATACTTGTCGCCGGCAACTCAAACTCTTCCGGAACAAGAAAGATGTCCTTCAATGTCTCTGCCATCCTGGCGGAGGTATCAATGCCGTCGAGTGTACATGCGCCCTTCTGAGGATGCAGCAAACCGCAGATAATGTAGAGCAAAGTGCTCTTACCGGTACCGTTTCTGCCTAACAGCCCGTAAATTCCACCCGCCTCGATGTGGGCGGAAAAGTCGGTATAGACTTTCTTCTTCCCTTTTTTGTAGGTGAAATCGATGTTTTGAATGTTAATCATATCTTCCTATATCTAATATGTTTTACACTATTTTTAGTGAATTCTTATCCCGTTTAATGGTGTAATAGTGTTGTATTACACCGCAAAGGTATAACATTCTTTCCGATACACAATACTTTTTCTCGTACTTTTTTTGAAAAAAATTTCGCATCAAATACAACACATTGATATACAGCGCAAAACACACGTTTCAAAAAAAACAACATGCAGCCATGACGGACTGGCAAGTGCGACCCTGAAGACACGAGTAACATAAATCACATCTCGTTAATATGACATGAAGAACATATCATGTCAAAACAAAAAAGTAATCAAATCATGAATCGCAAACTTTTTGTAATTTTACGTCTGGAATTACAAACATTCGCTCTTATTATATTATGGCAACATTCAGAATTTACAGATGTGACTGTGGGTATGAGGTACACTCTGAACCCGCAGGTCATTACGGACTTATGTCTGGAGAGTACTACAACTTTCGATGCACAAAATGCAATGAAATAATTGCTATTTCAGCTGACGACCTTGCCAGTCAGAGTTATTATCCCACATGTCCGGAATGTGGTGCTAATAAGGAGAAGATACACAACTGGAATCCTATCGAGGGACATTGTCCCAAATGCGGCAAGAAGATGAAGGAAGTTCCAGGAATGACTTTAATGGCAGATTAAAACTTCACGAGTATAAGAAAAGCCGTATTTTCCCTTTATTGAGTCCGACAATCAGTATAATTATGGGATGCATTAGTATCATAAACAAGGAAATGAGAGACGGCGTTGTTGCTGTGTTGAGAGGTGATATCGCCATGATTCAGTCGCTGACAGTAGCGAATGGAAATGCTCCTATTAAATTGACCATGCTGGCACGTTGCTCACGCCTTCGTATGTAAAGCAGATGACTCCGCTCGCAGGATGGCTCACCTCGGTACTACGGTCGC
>CACXEH010000116.1 GCA_902766625.1 uncultured Bacteroidales bacterium
CTGATGAACTCACGGTTCAAACGTGCGATGTTGGCGATTGACTCATTCTTTGGACACACTGCTTCGCAAGCGCGGGTGTTGGTACAATTACCGAAACCCAACTCATCCATTTTTGCAACCATGGCTTTAGCACGTTTAGCAGCTTCTACGCGACCTTGAGGCAGAAGCGCCAACTGGCTGACTTTGGAGGAGACAAATAACATGGCAGAACCATTCTTACATGCAGCCACACATGCACCGCAACCAATGCAAGTGGCGCAGTCCATAGCTTCGTCAGCATCTTGCTTTGGAATGAGTATGGCGTTGGCATCCTGTGCCTGACCAGTGCGGATAGATGTGTATCCACCAGCTTGAATGATTTTGTCAAATGCGCTGCGGTCTACCATGCAGTCCTTGATTACAGGGAATGCAGCAGAACGCCAAGGTTCAATGGTAATAACGTCACCGTCATTAAACTTGCGCATGTAGAGTTGGCATGTTGTGGCACCTCGCTCTGTTTTGCCATGAGGAGTTCCGTTAATATATAGGGAACACATACCACAGATGCCTTCGCGGCAATCGTGGTCAAATACAAAAGGCTCTTTGCCTTCCTCGATGAGCTGTTCGTTGAGGATGTCAAGCATTTCAAGGAAAGAGGTATCGCCAGGGATATCCTTCATTTCCTTCTCTTCAAAATGACCTCTATCCTTAGGACCATTCTGTTTCCAATATTTAACTGTGAAACTTATTATCTTTTCCATGATTAGTTCTTATAGTTACGTGTTTGTACCTTTATGATTTCATACTCAAGAGGTTCCTTATAAAGAACGGGAGCAGTCTCGTCATTGCCCTGATACTCCCAGCAACCTACATAGAAGAAATTCTCATCATCACGCTTAGCCTCACCTTCTTCAGTCTGATGTTCTTCACGGAAGTGGCCACCGCATGACTCCTCGCGATGGAGGGCGTCATAGGCAATCAACTCACCCATGAGGATGAAGTCACGGAGGTGGATAGCCTTGTCCAACTCAACGTTTAAGCCTTTCTTTGTACCAGGAATGAAGAGGTTAGTGTTGAATTCATTGCGGATTTCCTTAAGGAGTTTCAAACCTTCCTCAAGGCCTTCCTTCGTGCGGCCCATACCGACATGCTCCCACATGATGTGACCCAATTCCTTATGGATAGAGTCTACAGAGCGTTTTCCCTTGATGTTCATCAAGCGGTCCATTTCAGCGTCAACGGCATTCTCTGCCTCTGCAAACTCGGGAAGGTCTGTGGAGAGACGCGGCCAGATAGCCTGATCTGCCAGGTAATTCTGGATAGTGTACGGCAGTACAAAGTAACCGTCAGCAAGACCTTGCATCAGAGCTGATGCGCCGAGGCGGTTTGCACCATGGTCAGAGAAGTTACACTCGCCGATAGCAAACAAACCAGGAATTGAGGTTTGCAATTCATAGTCTACCCAGATACCACCCATAGTATAGTGAATGGCAGGGAATATCATCATCGGGTTGTAGTACTTGACACCATTGATTTCCTTTGCTAACTCACCTGGATTAACATCGGTGATTTCCTCGTACATATCAAAGAGGTTTCCGTAACGTGCGCGGATTTCATCAATGCCAAGTCGCTCGATTGATTCGGAGAAGTCAAGGAATACTGCCAAGCCTGTATTATTGACACCGAAGCCTTTGTCGCAACGCTCTTTGGCTGCGCGAGATGCGACATCACGAGGAACAAGGTTTCCAAATGCCGGATAACGGCGTTCCAAGTAGTAGTCACGGTCTTCTTCTGGGATGTCGCTGCCTTGAATCTCACCAGCCTGTAGTTTCTTAGCATCTTCCAACTTCTTTGGAACCCAGATGCGGCCGTCATTACGGAGGGATTCAGACATCAATGTCAGTTTAGACTGCTTGTCACCGTGAACAGGAATACATGTCGGGTGGATCTGAACGTATGATGGGTTAGCGAACATTGCACCCTTACGATAACATTGTACAGCGGCAGAACAGTTGCATCCCATAGCATTTGTTGAGAGGAAGTATGTGTTACCATAACCGCCAGTGGCGATGACTACGGCGTTTGCGGTAAAGCGTTCCAATTCTCCTGTGACGAGGTTCTTTGCAATAATACCGCGTGCACGGCCGTCTACAATGACAACGTCCTCCATTTCATAACGGGTGTAAAGCTTAACTTTACCCATATGTACTTGGCGTGAAAGAGAGCTGTATGCACCAAGCAACAACTGCTGACCAGTCTGGCCTTTTGCGTAGAAGGTACGGCTGACTTGTGCGCCACCGAAAGAACGGTTAGCCAACATGCCACCGTATTCACGGGCAAAAGGAACTCCCTGTGCCACGCACTGGTCGATAATGTTGTTGCTGACTTCTGCCAGACGGTAAACGTTTGCCTCGCGTGCACGGTAGTCGCCACCCTTTACAGTATCATAGAACAGGCGGTAAACTGAGTCACCGTCATTCTGATAGTTCTTTGCTGCGTTGATACCTCCTTGTGCGGCAATAGAGTGAGCACGACGAGGAGAGTCTTGAATGCAGAAATTCAGTACATTGAAGCCCATTTCACCGAGAGAGGAAGCAGCACTGGCACCTGCCAGACCTGTTCCGACAACGATAATGTCAAGCTTTAATTTGTTCTTAGGATTCACCAATCTCTGGTGAGCCTTATAGTTGGTCCATTTTTCTGCTATAGGACCTTCAGGTATTCTTGAATTAATTTTAGCCATGTTTAGATACGTTTTACTTGTTAAAGTGAACAGCAATTTCCTGCACAATCAGGGAACAATGCGAATCCCAGAACGACAGCAACAAACATTGCAATAACGACGGTTACCCAAATGATACCGATGATTTTCCAACGGTTGAACCACACTTTGCCGTTTACACCGAGTGTTTGGATGCCACTCCAGAAGCCATGGCTCAGGTGGAACCACAATGCTGCTAACCATATAAGGTAAATCACAGCAATGATTGGGTTGCTGAATGTTTGCTGAATGTAGGCATAACCGTCTGACGGGCTGTAAGGTACTGCCATGCCTGTTATTTCTGCGAACATCATGTTGAACCAGAAGTTGTAAAGATGCAGAAGTAAGCCGCATACAATGATAATGCCTAAAACAAGCATGTTTTGTGAAGCCCACTCTACTTTTTCCGGTTTAGCAGTTACAGCATAGCGGTTGTTGCCGCGTGCCTTGCGGTTTTGGTAAGTGAGAAGGAATGCATAGAGGATATGCACTACTGCCAGAGCCGCCAATGCGGCTGTTCCAACAAGTGCATACCAGTTAGCGCCTAGAAATTCGCAGATGAGGTTGTAAGCCTCACCTGAGATAAGGGCAACGACATTCATACACGCATGGAACGTTAGAAAAAGGAATAATGCCAATCCGGTAACAGACATTATCACCTTTTTCCCAATTGATGAATTAATTAACCACATAGAATTTAATATTAATTTTAGTTTTTGATTTGTGTTGCTAAAACGTTTCTTTACCCTCTTTTAGGTATTAAAGTTCTTAATTAAAGTGCAAAAATACCAATTTATTTGTTGGAATTAAGTAGGATGATAAAGTTTTTTTGAAAAATGTATGTCTTAAGGTGGTTTTTCTTTGCAGGAAGAGGTTGCGCGACTATATGGTTTAACTATTTTCCAGATATTTGATAGTTTTTCCCGTTCTTTTCGCATAAGCGATTTCACTTTTGGTGCTCTCGCCGATGTAGCCGCCTACGTTTATGACAAATATTTCATCCGCCATGTCAATTTTCCGTTTATGCATGTCGTCAAGCATTTCTTTTACCCCTGGCTTCCATACATCGTCATCGCCCGAGTGACCGAACAAACCGACACTTATGACGATATAGCCTTCAAGTGTCAGTTGCTTTTGAACTTCCAGAAACTGTTCTTTGAAGCGAGTGCTTCCACAGAGCGTCACTTTTTTGTAGCTTTTCGTCGGAGCAGTGTAAGGGCTGCATGCTGCAATATTTTGTTTTGCCCTCACCAATTCGATGGCTTCCTTGCCGGTCATGTGCTCAATGTCAAATCTGATGGCCAACATCCGGCTGAATCCTTTCTCCAGTTCTTTTTGAAGTCCCTCCTCGTCATGAGGGTTATAGCGCTCTGAGAGCAAGCGTGCTGCGGCTAACTTTTCTGTTTCATCTTCGATGATGTGTATTTTCCCAAAGGCGATAACGCTACGGAAATAGGTGGTATACTCCTTTGGCTGGACGCAATCTTGTCCGATGACGCAGAAGGAAGCTTTGTCGCAGTTTCTGATGGCATCTATTTTGTGACCACTCACAGCGCTGTGAAAATATAGTTTTCCTTTGTGGTAGACATAGCTGACAGGTACAGCGTAAGGGTAATTGTTGTCACCCAGGAGGGCCAATGTGCCGGAAGTTCCTTTCTGTAGGATGTCAATGCTATCTTCGTCAGAAAGTTGCTGGCGCTTTCTTCTCATTTCTCTAAATTCATTCATGTGCTTATATGCGTTATCAGGAGTTTAATGGTTTTCTGTTTCTTCCTCGTCAAGTCGGTTGCTCCAGAGATATTTTTTTGTCTCTCTGGCTATTGTGCCACTCAGCAGAAGCAGTGACACTAAATTAGGGATGGCCATCAGGGCATTCATGCAGTCGGCAATGTTCCAGATAATGTCAAGGTTGATGATGCTGCCGAAGAAAAGTGCCACGATGTAAAGTACCCGATAGAATCGGTTAGTTCTGCGGCCTTCCAGGTAGTTGACGGCACTCTCACCATAATAACTCCAACCCAGTATAGTGCTGAAGGCGAAGGTCAGGATGCCGAAGGTGAGCAGAGGCGCTCCTACATAGGGAATCTTTGAGAAAGCCACCTTTGTCAATGCTGCGCCGTCGGCATACGATATGTCTGGATAGGCCAGGATGCTGCTTACGAGGACTAGTCCTGTCAGGGCGCATATCACTACTGTGTCCCAAAATGTTCCGGTACTTGAGACAAGAGCCTGCCGCACGGGGTTTCGGGTTTGGGCGGCGGCTGCCACGATGGGTGCCGAACCCATTCCACTCTCATTGCTGAATAAGCCGCGCGCAATACCATAGCGCGCAGCCATCATCACTGTGCTACCCACAAAACCTCCTCCGGCTGCATCGGGGCGGAATGCCGACTCAACGATAAGTTGCAGTGCGGGCAGCACGTAGGCGCTGTTTATACACAGGATGGTGATGCAGCCAACCACATAGAAGAGGGCCATGAAAGGCACAAGGATGCTGCATACCCGGGCGATGATTTTTACTCCGCCTAATATGACGATGCCTGTGATTACACAAACCAGCAGTCCAACAATCCATGTGTCGATGCCGAAGGTTTCATATGTCAGCAATGCGATGCTGTTGGCTTGCACTGTACAACCGAGTCCAAACGAGGCAAGGGCCGTGAAAACGGCGAAGAGCACAGCGAACCATTTCATACCCAATCCGTGTTCCAGTACATACATGGGGCCGCCATACCAACGTCCGTTGCTGTCTTTTACCCGGAATTTCACAGCAAGCAATCCTTCAGCGTATTTTGTTGACATACCGAACACACCTGTCAGCCAGCACCATAGTACAGCCCCGGGACCTCCGAGAGCCACGGCCGTGGCAACACCTACGATGTTGCCTGTGCCGATGGTTGCTGCCAACGCTGTGGCCAAAGCTCCAAACTGGCTGATGTCACCGCTCGCTTGACGGTCTTTCTGTACAGAGAGACGGATGCCTGTAAGTAGTTTGCGTTGCGGAATTCTCAACCTAAAGGTCAAAAAGATGTGAGTGCCCAGCAGCAACACAATCATTGGCCATCCCCATAGGAATTTCGACAACACTACAAATACGTCATTTATTGTCTCCATATTATGTCTCTTTGTGAATATTGCGTGTACTGATATTTTGTCCTAAACGTCTCTGCCGCTCTTTGTGGGAAACAAATGGGACTTATGTGAAAAGTTCTGTAAAGGTACACATTTTCTTGTAGAGTGGAGACTTCCCTTGGAATATTATGAAACTAAATATTTCGTTTCGTAGTGCATGCCATTGTTTTGTTCCGATCAGTTTTACGTTCCATGGAATGGAATGAAGATTCTATCGTCTGGAACGTATATTCCATAGGTTGGAACGTACATCCTGTAGGACGGAACTGAAAAAGTGACAGGGCATAGAGGTTCCCGTGTCAGTATGAACATAATAAAATGCAGTGATATGCTCTTTGTTTCAGATACAAAGAGTCGTTTTTATCTCCCTCGTTCGGCCCAATCACCTCGGTCTAAGTTCCGGTAACCGATAGCCTCGGCGATATGCAGTGATTCTATTGTCTCCGAACCGGCAAGATCAGCGATAGTGCGGGCGACTTTAAGTATTCTTTCATATGCTCTGGCAGAGAGATCAAAGTGCTTCATTGCCGCATTAAGGCGTGCCTCGCTTTCTTCGTTTAAATGGATGTATTTTTGTAAAAGTTTGGATGTCATCTGTGCGTTGCAGTAGATGCCGCTGTGTTCCGCAAACCGTCTGCGTTGGATGTCTCTTGCTTTAATGATGCGTGCCCGTATTGTTGCACTGCTTTCTCCCTGCGGTGCTTTGGCCAAATCTTCAAAAGGTACAGGTGTGACTTCTATTTGCAAATCTATACGGTCAAGGAAAGGTCCCGAGATGCGGTTCATGTAGCGTTTGATTTGCGCAGGACTGCAGTTGCAATGGTGCGAGGGGTCGTTGTAGTAACCGCATGGACATGGATTCATGGCGGCGACGAGCATGATGGAGCATGGTAATTGCAGGTTGTATTTTGCACGGCTTATGGTGATGCATCTGTCTTCAAGAGGCTGACGCAGTGTCTCAAGGACTGTGCGATTGAATTCCGGGAGTTCATCGAGAAAAAGGACACCATTGTGCGCCAAGCTTATCTCACCAGGTTTGAACACGGTGCCGCCGCCACACAAACCAACGTAAGATATGGTGTGATGGGGACTTCTGAAAGGAGGTTGTGTGATAAGTGGTGTTCCGGGAGACAGCAGACCGGCTACAGAATGGATTTGCGTCGTCTCCAAACTCTCGTGCAGTGACAGAGGCGGTAGTATGGAAGGCAATCGTTTGGCCATCATGGATTTTCCGCAGCCGGGAGAGCCTATCATGATAAGGTTGTGGCCTCCGGCGGCGGCAACTTCAAGTGCGCGCTTGGTACTTTCTTGCCCTTTTACATCGATAAAATCGGCAGAAAAAGACTGTTGCTGTTCGTAAAATTCAGCTTGGATGTCAACAATTGTCGGGCTTAAACCTCCTTTACCGTTAAAGAAGTTGATGACATCGACAATACTCTTTGCCCCATATACTTCAAGGTTGTCGACAACGGCAGCCTCGCGCGCATTTTCTTCCGGGAGGATGATGCCTTTGAAGTTTTCCTGTTTTGCTTTGATGGCTATGGGTAATGCACCTTTTATAGAGCGCAGACTGCCATCCAGACCGAGTTCCCCTAACAGGACGTATTGGTGTAGCTTCTCGCGATTAACCATTTCGTTGCATGCCAATATGCCGATGGCCATTGGCAAATCATAGCCTGAGCCTTCTTTGTGAATGTTGGCCGGTGCCATGTTTATGACCGTCTGGTTGACAGGTACACGATAGTGGGTATTGGTTAATGCGGCTTTAATTCTTTCAAAACTCTCTTTGACGGCATTGTCAGGAAGGCCCACTAAAATAAATTTGACCCCACGGCTGACATTAATCTCTATCTGGACAATAGTAGCTTTGAGCCCATTCACAGCCGCACTGTAAAGCTGTGATAACATGATATGTGTGTTTATTTCAAGTATTCTTTAAGTGTTGATATTATATCTTCTTCTTTGATGTCTCTTTCTACGATTATGCCTTTTTTGTTGACCAAAATTATTGTCGGCACCATCCTTATGCCAAAAGCCTTTACGAGTGGAGAGTCCCATGCTTTTTGATCACAGACATTGTAGCCGTCTATGGAGTCGCGCTTGATTATAGACAAGGCACTGACAGTGTCTGTGTTCAGACAAATATTCAGGGCTTCAACGTCGTAATGTTGTTTTCTTATCTCTTTTGAGGCAATGGCCAGTGGCCGCGAAGTATTGCTTCCCCATGATGACCATAGGCAGACAAGTGTCCATTTTCCTTTGAAAGTATTGTTACTGATGTTTTCGTTTTGGAGTGTCGTGGCCTTGAAAGTGGGTAGTTTCTTGCCGACACTGCAATTTACAAGAGCATTCATCTTAGCATTCAAGGCTAATAAATGTGTTCGCGTGGGAGCATGTTTCAGCATTAAATTGAGATATTTCTCAATTTTTCCAAGATTGAGTTTTTCTGTATCAAGAAAATATTTATGGAAGACAACGAGCGAAGCGTAACTCTCAGGATGTGTTTTTATGAATTCTTCAGCTTTCTTGACTTTCTCACTTAAGCTCTTTTTGTATATATCTTTCTGGAAATCGGAGAGTAACTCATTCTCATCACTTCCTGAGATATTGAGTCGTGACAAATCGCGTGCATCGCCTGTTATCTTGATGGTTTTGCCGGGAATGCCCACAATCATCGTCTCCATGAAGTTAGGATATTGCAGGATGACAATTGTTGTGTCGCTTGCTGGGTGGGTAAGCGTAAAGACCCCGTCTTTGACTGCGATAGTGTCAAAAGAGTTCCATTCGGGAGAATAGCTGTAAGCGTAGAACTGCCCCTGTTTTAGGCTTTTGAATTTTCCTTCTATACGAATACCTTCTCCGCTTGAACAGGCAGAGAGCGTAATTAACAAAACAAGTGTATAGAGGAATGTGTGTTTCACTGTAACATCGTGTAAGGTTAAACATTCTCTCTCCAAACATATTTTGGAGAGAGAATGTCAAGCAGGATTATTTTGTTAAGAGCTGGAAGGCTGCGTCTGCCGCAATCTTCTTGAATTCTAAGTCGCTGGCTGCATATTTAGCTAAAGAAGAGTCTTCTTTTACAGCTAATTTCAAGTTGTCTACAGCAAGGGAGTTGTTGTTTGTACGTGCTGCGATGATGGCCTTCAGGTAATAGGTCATAGCATCGGGCTGCTGTACAGAACTTAATGTCGTTGCGGCTGTCATGTAGTCTTTTGTAAGCAATTGAGCCAGACCGGCACTATTGCTCTTTATGTTACCGAATGTTTTGACCGCCTGAGCGTATTTACCTTGTTTGAGGTAGAGATTACCCAATGCCTCATTGGCAGCCTCGCTGGCACTACCCTTGCCGAGGTAAGTCTGTGCTTCTTCAAGATTATTGTTGAGCAAAGCAAGAAGACCTGCATTGACATTAGGTTCGGCTGCATTGGTGTTGGCGTTCAAAGATTTTTTGATGTATTCCTGTGCCTCGCTGTAATTGCCGTTCTTGAATGCTTGTACGGCGATATCGTTATATGCACGATAGTCATTAGGATATAATGCTGCGGTTTTCTGGTAGATTTCTTTCTGTTTTGCAGCGTCATCTGTCAGTGTGGCAGAATACAGTAGTTCTTCTACGCTGAGTTTGCTGGCGTCGTCCTTGTACTGCTGCTCAATCTCTTCATCAGAACGACCGATTAAATCGTAGTTTACAGCAATACGTGAGCGGCGTAACTGAGGAAGGATTTCACTCGCTAAGTTTGTGAAAGCGGCAGAGATGTTGCGGATTTGTGTTTCACGCTCTTCAGGGTCTTGATACATAGACAACACGCGGAGAATAACCTCTTTGTCCTGAATGTTTGAAGCGGCAACAAGTTTCTGGAAGCCATCCCAGTCTTCAGCTGTGTATTTTGTATGGATATCGCTATCCAAACCAGTCTTTTTCAAAGTCTGTGCGACATATTTAGCGGTTTCTTTTTCACGATTCTTAGCCAAGTCAGTGTTCAGTTTCAAACCGCCGTCGGGAGAAGCATAAGCGGAAACCTCAACGTTTTCAAGTGCTTTGCGCTCTTGGTCAGCCTGGATGTCACGCAGAGTCTGGATAAAGTTTTGTATGGATACAGTCTTTAACTCGCTGTTGCGGATTTTAGCCTGCTGAATGAGGAACTGGATATTAGCTTCTTCTTTTTGTTTGATGATGTGCTGGTATGCGTCGGGTGCGAAAGCGGCATTGGCACTCTTGAGTGTACGATTAACCAGTGCTGATGTGGCCAATACGCCATCTGCAACTTTTACATCGGGCACTTTGTATGTTTTCTTGCCTTTTTTTGCATCAAAAGTAAGGTACAACTCACTTTTTTGCATGTCAGGAACATATTGGAAGTTTGTCTTCATAGTGTAGTTGCCGCCGACACGGTAAGAGATAGTTTGGTTGTTACCTTCTACCTTTTCACCTTGGAAAGTAGCAGGTGTGCCAACTGTCTCACCATTAGCATAACGTAGGACCGGTGTTACTGTAACCGTAGCTTTAGTCTTCATATATTTCTCAGGGAAACGTCCGTTGATTGTAGCAGGAACTTGGTCTCCTACAGTTTCCAAAGGATTGGGTGTTACATTGAAGTTGTCGGCTGAAAGCGCTCCCATTTTGCTGCAAGAGCAGAGGCTTAGTCCTGTAAATGCCACAGTAATGGCGATGTAAATTGTTTTTCTCATTTTGCTTGATTATTTATGTAATAATATATTGATTTCGTTTGTGATACAAAAATAAGAATAAATTACATTATGTAGGACGAAAACGAACAAATAATTTTGCGCTGTGAACACTAAAAAAAGAGGCTCCCCGTTTGAGGGAGCCTCTTCATTATTGTGCGGCTTTCAGATTATTTCACGATAATCTTCTGCTTGCCTACGA
>CACXEH010000117.1 GCA_902766625.1 uncultured Bacteroidales bacterium
AATGCTTCGCTGATGCTATTGAGATTGTACCGAAGAGTGTATACGACAACCCAGAACGTACGGAAGACGTCTGGTAAGACGTAACAGGATATTGTTCCGAAAGAGGCCTTGCGTGTGCAAGGCCTCTTTCTTTTTTATGCAGCATTATTGATACCTGCATAAAAAAAGAGCTTGATACGAAAAAACGTATCAAGCTCATCCCTACTTAAAACAAATGAAAAACAAATCTTCAAAAGAAGATTTATGATAACCGATTCACATCGGATGCAATGCCTAAATTAGTTTTGCTAATTAGACATTGCAAATATACGCATTTTTTATAATACTTACACCACAAAAAGGATATTTTTTTTACAATAATTTAATCCCCTTTTCCTCAATAGACAATAACTGCTTCTTATACAATGCTCCAACACTCTTTTTAAAAGTCTTTTTGCTGATGCCAAATTGCCTATAAATTTCTTCCGGAGAAGTTTTATCACCATAAGGCAAGAAACCGCCCGCTTCGCGCAATGCGGCCAGTATCTTCTCGGAGGACTCATCTACGTGAAACTTTCCATCACGCTGCAAAGCTACATCAAGACGCCCATCCGGACGAACGCTCTTAATCACAGCATCCAGCTGCTCGCCTATATGTAATTGCTGGAAGATCTCATTTTTGTAAAGCAGACCGGCATAAGTATTGTCAACAATTACCTTATATCCCAACTCAGTCTGTTTCCAAACGATAACTTTTACGCTATCACCTGTGTTATATTTGTCACATGACACCTCTACAAATTTATCCAATTTAGCAGATGCGACAATGCGTTTTGTCATATCGTCAATATATATATACACCAAATATGAGCGGTCTTTCTCCATCTTCTTGTTCTGTTCTTTAAAAGGTACAAACAGGTCCTTTGTCAATCCCCATGACAAGAACGCGCCATATTGGTTTACCCATGCAACTTTCAGATAAGCAAACTGTCCCACCTCGGCCAGAGCTTGCTCTGTCGTTGCCACCAAGCGGTTATCTTGATCCAGATATACAAATACGCTGACTGTATCACCCGGCCGGGCATTCTCAGGGATGAACTTTTTGGGCATGAGAATTTTTTCTTCTCCGCCGTCAAGATATGCGCCATGTTCACCGAGCTCCAATATTTCCAGCTGATTGTAATGTCCTATTTTATATTTTTCCATATCTCTACTTCTCGATGGTCATATTTCCGGCATCTGTCACCGCTTTCATCTTATCCTCATGTATCAGACCGTCTTTCATATATATAGTACGGTCTGTCAATGATGCCAGTTGTTCGTCATGGGTAACAATAACAAAGGTCTGCCCCATTTTATCTCTTAGGTCAAAAAACAATTGATGCAATTCGGCCTTATTCTTCGTATCCAGGCTACCAGACGGTTCGTCAGCCAGAACAACCAAAGGATGGTTCACCAAGGCACGGGCGACAGCCACGCGCTGGTTCTCGCCTCCAGACATCTGGTTGGGACGATGATTGGCACGGTCGGCAAGTCCCATAAAATCCAACAGTTCCATGGCACGGGCTTTAGCTTCTTTCTCCGATTTCTTAGCAATCATCGCCGGTATCATCACGTTTTCCAACGC
This sequence comes from uncultured Bacteroidales bacterium, assembly GCA_902766625.1. GTDB lineage: Bacteria > Bacteroidota > Bacteroidia > Bacteroidales > Bacteroidaceae > UBA6382. The sequence goes on from CACXEH010000117.1 coordinate 1,607, forward strand.
TGAGAACTCCGGCAGCAACTGATGAAACTGAAACACGAAACCTATCTCTTCATTGCGGAAACGCGACTGCGCCTTTCCTTTCATTTTAAATACGTCTTGCCCGTCAAACAACACAGAGCCTGTGTCAGGCTTATCCAGCGTGCCGATGATCTGCAACAGCGTGGTTTTGCCAGCACCGCTCGGACCGACAATACTCACGACCTCTTTTTTGCCAATATGCAAATTTATTCCTTTTAGCACTTGCAACGCGCCAAAGCTTTTTGTTATATCTTTTATATCTATCATACCCGGGAATAATCTTTTCAACAGACATCATCTGTTCTGCTATGCAAAGTTATCTATTATTTTCCATATTACAATTTTTAGCCGCAATTTACCATCATATTCCCAGATTGTTCTAATTTTGCATAAATATTTTTATCACTCTATTTTTTACACAAATGAACGTAGCTATTGTAGGTGCCAGTGGCGCCGTCGGACAAGAATTTCTGCGCATCCTTGCAGAACGTAATTTCCCTATTGACAATCTTTTGCTCTTTGGTTCTCAACGGAGTGCCGGCAAGACATATACATTTAAAGGTAAACAATACACCGTGAAGTTGCTTCAGCACAATGATGACTTCAAAAATGTTGACATCGCTTTCACCTCAGCCGGAGCAAGCATATCCAAGGAGTATGCAGCCGACATCACCAAATACGGTGCAGTCATGATAGACAACTCCAGCGCATTCCGTATGGACGGTGACGTGCCTTTGGTCGTACCTGAATGCAATGCAGCAGATGCGCTAACACGTCCACGCGGTATTATCGCCAACCCCAACTGCACTACAATCATCATGCTTGTAGCGCTGATAGAGATTGAGAAAATCAGCCACATCAAGCGCATACATGTTTCCACCTATCAGGCTGCAAGTGGCGCAGGAGCAGTAGCTATGGCTGAACTGGAGCAGCAATACAGAGAAGTGCTCAACGGACAGCCTGTCACCGTAAAGAAATTTCCTTATCAATTAGCGATGAACATGATTCCTCAAATAGATGTCTTTACCGACAACGACTACACCAAAGAGGAAATGAAGATGTTCAACGAGACACGCAAAATACTGCACAGCGATGTCCGCACCAGCGCCACCTGCGTCAGAGTGCCGTCCCTACGTTCCCACTCAGAAAGTATCTGGGTGGAGACCGAACAACCGCTAAGCGTTGAGGAAGTGCGTGGCGCCATCTCCAATGGCACAGGTGTACAGGTTCAAGATGACCCGCAAAACGGTACCTATCCTATGCCACTCTTCGTTGCGGGCAAGGACGATGTATTTGTCGGACGCATCCGCAAAGACCTCGCCAATGACAACGGCATCACCCTTTGGGCTGTAGGTGACCAAATCAGAAAAGGCGCTGCCCTGAATGCCGTACAGATTGCAGAATACCTCATCAGCGTAGGCAATATAGGCTGACGATCCATACGCAGGCAATACCTTGCTGCCTGTCAAGAAACCTGACTTTTAACATACAGATTGCCTGAAACATAAGTCTGTCTCATGAGACAGGCTTATGTTTTATTTACATACATGTAATATTCATGCACAATCCTTTCAAGATTATACAGGAAGGGCGTAAAACTTTGTCACGATAAGTTTTCTGTTCCATCCCATGGAACAAACATTCCAACCAATGGAATTTAATTTACATTCCAGCCGATGGAACGGACAACATGTCAAGGCTAAAACGATTCGCCCTGCGTGTCAACATCTACAGCATAAAGTCCACTCTAAAAAACACAATAGAGGGCGGCAAGATAAATATACGGTAACAAGACAGCAAAGGGGGAAGATGATATGAACATCTTCCCCCTTTGCTGTCTTACCATTGAGTAAAAGGTTTTTTTCGTAAATGCGAATTATAATATCGCTTTTCGCCTGTGACTTCTGCGCCTATAAATGACGGCAAAACAACCTCTTCGGTAGGAGACTTCATTTCGACCTCAGCGACAACCAGTCCCTCATTCTCTCCGTGAAATTCATCCACTTCAAAGAGATGGCCTTCATAAGGTATCAGGTAGCGCTCTTTATCAATCAGGCCCGGCTCACACAAAGACATCATCTCCTCTGCATCCGCGATGCTGATTTCTGTCTCCCATTCAAAGCGCGAAAGACCATTGTCAGCAGATGGTCCCTTGATTGTCACATACGCCTTATCACCGCGTATACGGATGCGTATCGTCTTCCGCGCGTCGGCGTATAGATATCCTTGGACTATGCGGCTCTTGCTTTGAGCCAAAGAGCGATATTCACCCTTTACCAGAAACTTTCTCTCTATTTCTGTACTCATTTAAGAATTAATCGCAAAGACAATCATAAACGCAATAGTGATAACAATCAAAGCTATAAATATACCTTCGATAATCCTGCTTGCCTGTTTCTGCTGCTTTTCCTCGTTCTTCTTAACACGGATTTTTTTCTTCTCGCTCATAACTTATATTATTTAATTATTATGTTTAACATTTCCGAACTCCATCAAATAAGCCTTGATAAAGCCATCCAGTTTTCCGTCCATGACGCCATTGACATCACTGGTCTGAAAACCTGTACGGTGATCTTTCACACGGCGGTCGTCAAACACATAGCTTCTTATCTGACTACCCCATTCTATTTTCTTTTTACCGGCTTCTATCTCGGCTTGTTTGGCGCGACGGCGTTGCAACTCTCTGTCATACAATTGTGAGCGTAACAGACGCATCGCATTTTCCCTGTTCTCCAACTGCTTGCGACTTTCAGTATTCTCAATCAAGATTTCTTCCTCTTCGCCTGTCTCGGGGTCGACATATTGGTAACGCAAGCGTACTCCTGTCTCCACCTTGTTCACATTCTGTCCTCCGGCACCTGAGCTGCGGAATGTGTCCCAACTTATCTTTGAAGGATCTACCTCAACCTCAATGGTGTCGTCAACCAATGGCGTAACAAACACACTCGCAAACGATGTCATGCGTTTGCCTTGAGCATTATAAGGAGATACGCGGACCAGACGGTGGACACCGCTTTCTGATTTAAGATAGCCGTATGCGCTGTCGCCTTCTATTTCTATTGTCACAGTCTTAATACCTGCCTCATCGCCGTCCTGATAGTTACTTATTCTGGTTTTATAGCCATGGTCTTCAGCGTAACGAAGATACATCCTCATCAACATTGAAGCCCAGTCCTGACTTTCAGTACCGCCGGCACCTGAATTGATTTTGAGGACACAGTCCATGACATCCTCTTCCTCACGGAGCATGTTTTTGAGTTCTAGTTTTTCCAACACACTTAATGTCTTGGCGTAGTCCTTGTCCACTTCCTCCTCTGTCACCAAATCTTCTTTGTGGTACTCAAAAGCCAATGATGTCTCATCACACAAAGTCTTTACCTCATTATAGCCGTCAATCCATTTCTGCAAGTCTTTGACTTTCTTCATCTGTTCCTCCGCCATTTTGCGGTCATCCCAGAAATCAGGAGTCTGAGTACGCATCTCTTCCTCCTTCAATTGCATTTTCTTCTCGTCTATATTGAGATACTGATTGAGCTGTTCAACTCTGTCTGTTATTTCCTTTAATTGCTCTACAGTTATCATTACACCTCTGTTTCACTTGTAAAATTAATAAAAATCCTGCTATCGGGGACATTTGCCCCCGATTTATCTTGCCAACCACGACTCTGGATTGAGTGTGGCAGTCTCTTTTCTTAATTGGAAATGCAGTGTATAATGTCCACTTGCATCTCTGGCGATATTACCCAACACAGCTCTGGCTTCCACATGCTGCCCGCTACGCACCGAAGCAGATGACAGGTTGCAGTAGACGGAAATATAACTTCCGTGGCGAACCAACACGTTTACCAATCCACCCAAAGAAAACACTGCACTTACCTCGCCTGGGAATATACAGCGTGCCTTTGCGCCTGACTGACCTGTAATATTTATACCCTTGTTGCTAAGTTGCACACCCTTCATTCCTCCCATAGTATAATTTCCATAATGGGCAGAAATGACATAACTGCCTGTTATCGGCATGGGCAGCCTGCCTTTGTTGGAGGCGAAATTGCTTGTCAGCGCATATTCCTTTGTATTGCTACGCCATTGTTGCATCGGTGCAGCCTTGGTATTCGATTTTGAAGAACTGTTCTCCCTTGCCGAAGAGTTTCCGTTCGCTGAAGCCAAAGCGGCTTTACGCTCTGCCTCCTTCCGCGCCCGCTCTTCTGCCTCACGACGCTTGCGCTCTTGCTCTATAGCCAATTTGACATAATAGTCTATCTTGGCATCCAACGCCGCCATCTCCTTTTTATTAGCTGCGATAATATTGGTTATCTCCCTTTGACGTTTTTTCAACTGATTAACCTTCTTCTGGCGCTCATCCTGCTGCTGTGCCAACTTCTCGTGCTCATCCTTCTGGACGACAAGCATCTTATCCTTACTGTCTTTCGTCTGCACAAGCTGCGTCTTGACATCTTCTATCTGTTTTTGCTTTTTCTTTATCAGTTCACCTTGCTTCTGCTGATACTTTCCATATTCAGTCACCAAGCGATAACGCCTCAGCATCTGGGTGAAATTGTCGGCAGATAGAATAAAGAGCAGTTTATTGTCTTGATTATTGTTTTTGTATAAGTAAATCATTGACTTGCGGAACTTCTGCTTTCTGTCCTCAAGCTGTTCTGACAATTTATTAAATTCCCTCGTAAGCTGTCTGATATGCAGAGACAACGAGTCCACCTGTCCCTGAATCTCTTCTATATATCTTTGCTGCTTATCAATTTTGCCATTCAAAACTGCCAGGTCACCCAACTGACGCTTCACATCTCTGTTTGTGGCAGCCAGTTGCGACTGGTTTCGTGATATCTGCTTTTGCAGTGTACTGCGGCGGGAACGCAAAGACGATATCGACTCTTTAGACGTTACCTTCTTCTTTGTCGCAGGCTTTTTTACAGTGGCGGTCTTGCGATATGTACTTTTCTTCTTAGTTGACGACACTTTCTGCGTAGTCCGTGCTTTCGACGACCTTTTTTGCGTCTGTGCTACAGACGGCAATAACACTAAAAAGATAAAAGCCAATATGATAATCCGCACCTTCATTTCGCATTCAGACTAATGTGACATCAATTTTCCCAAGATTCCCTTAGCGCTAACCTGCTTATACTTGGAACTTATTTCCGTCCTCGTTGCCCAGCCTTCTTTATTGTTGAGATCACTAAGTGTTAGTATCAATTCAGCCTTCACGCCTTCTCCGCTGAAATTCAGGTCAATGCCCGTCGGAAAAGATTTACCTCCGAACTTCGTGTAATCTGAGTATTTACACACAAACTCCCCTTCCTGCGACAAATCCTTTGGTGTGATTGTTGTCCGTGCCAACACTGCAGTTGCAGTATTAGCCAAGAAATCATACTCAAGACGCGGCTCTGTCTTCAAACTCAGCAGCGTATGATCTCCACTTGAAGCCATAGTGAATTTACCCAGTTGAGCCGTCATATCCTTCACACCGGGAACAAACAGTTCGTTCCAAAAGATAGCCTGCAAAGCATAAAAGTCGATGTTCGTCTTATTAAGAAAATCAACTTGGTTATATGGCACTCTGACATACTGTTTATGGAAGCGGTCAATAATCAACACTTCATTTGTCAGAAACTCCATTTTGCCGATTTCAAACCCCAGCATACTTAATGACAATTGAATGACGTCGTCACGTTTCATGCGTAGTGTTCCGTTCACGGTAAAATTTTTGCCATCTGCCATCACCTGGACTTTTACCTTGGAAGTGATTGTCTTAGCAGTCTGTGCATTTTTCATAATCTTCTTGCCATAGTCCACAGCCGCCGAAGATACGTCATCCGTCCCTTCTTTGCTTAACCGGCGACTACTCCCGCAAGAGTACAACATCAATGACAACACGATAACGAGACATATCGTAATATATTTCTTGAATTTCATTGTGCAATATATTTTTTTAATTTAATCTTCTGGTCCAACACTTTTGAGTCACTATTCAGTTCTTTAGCTTTCTTCCATGAGTTAAGAGCTTCAGTTGTCAATCCTAATTGTATATATATGTCACCGGCATGTTCATACACACTACTGTCTGTACGCCCACCCGAGAGAAACTTAATAGCTTTTTCTATATATATTCGGGCATTGTCATAATCTTTCAAAGCAAAACAAACCCACGCATACGTATCCAGATACGTTGCCTCGTCTGGAGTATATTTAATGGCAAGCGTCGCCATTTCCTTTGCTTTTTCCAGATGTTCCCCTTCCAGGGAGAGATAATAAGCGTAATTATTCAGCGTTGAGACATTGCTCGGATTATACACAAGAGACGAATCATACATAGCATAACTTTCCTCCTTTTTGCCTATTTCGTGCAACAAATCTGCATATGCGGAGAAATAGTCTGATATCGTTTCTTTTTGTGAAGTGTTATTAACATAGGGACGACCTGCCTCAAAGAATTTCAACGCCTTTTCCTTCTCGTCCATTATCATACACGAGTTTCCACCGAGGATATACAACAACATCTGAGTTTTGTCATATTTTAACCCTGCCTCACATGATGCGACCGCCTCGGCATATCTATGTTTTTGAAACAAACTCCATACTTCTCGCAGTCGCGACTGCCTGTCCGACGGGTCAATCTCTAACATTTTGTGCATTATCGGTGCAAATAGTGAGTCTGGCGCATTTTTCTGTGCCAGATAAGATGTATACAGATTCATCAGCCCGGCTTCTTCCATTGGCTGTTCAAGCAGACAACTGAACAGGCTGTCTATTTTGTATTCATCCTTACCTTTATGCGACTTAATATAGTTCGTCATGAATTGCACTCTGGTCTCCATGTCTTGCCTGCTGTTCATTATTACCTTCTCCACTTCCCTTACCAAAGCATCTTTCCTCCCGGACAACTGATAATAATGAACCAAAAACAACTGGGAATAACTGTTCTCCGGAGACACAGAGATTATCTTTTCGTTTTCTCTCAAAGCCCTCGCCGTGTCTCCTTTGTTTAAATAAGACTCAGCCTTCAATATCGGGAAATAATCGTTTTGAGGATAATTCATGCACAAGGTGTCTGCCAGTTTCAAGGCTTCATCATGCCTTTGCAGCCGTGTCAATGCTCTGTATTTACCCATAGAAATACTCTCATCTCCTCCTTCCTCAGTTTCCCATCGCTGAAGCGTACGCAACAGCAAGCTGTCCTTCCCCTGCCGCTCATAGATTGTGGACAAAAAAGTAAAGGCGTTATAACGCAACGCCTTATCTTTTGTCAATGTCTGCAACAACGGTACAGCATCATCCAACTTGCCTATAGTAAGTTTATGACGTGCCAATTCCCAGCGATATTGATTGTTTGCAGAGTCCAAATCCAACGCTAAACAGAACAATGAGTCTGTCTCTTCCTCGGAATATAGCGGATTTTGAGCGCGTAAAACAGCCAACTCATATATCGCTTCCGCAGCTGTCGGATTATACTTGAGAGCATGCTCCAACAGTTCTTGCTCAGCGGCATAGTGCATCATCGCTTTCTGGCAAATAGCCTCCAGGTAAAATTTGTTGTACTTGCGGATATTTTCCTCCTGAGACAATGATTCTCTATTGCCTTTTGCAGTTATTATAAATGCAAAAGGCAATATTACAATCAATGCCAACAAGCGCAAGTTCATCACCCGACTCTCAACATTAATTCTTCACGCCAGTATGCCCAAAGCCTCCGGCACCACGCTCTGTCTCATCCAACACATCCACGTCAACCCACTCTGCATGCTCATGGCGCGCAATAACCATCTGAGCGATACGGTCTCCGTCTTGTATCTCAAAAGGTTCTTTGCTCAGGTTGATCATGATAACCCCAATCTCTCCACGATAATCCGCGTCTATCGTTCCAGGCGTATTCAACAAAGTAATGCCCTTTTTCAAAGCGAGGCCAGAGCGAGGACGAATTTGCGCCTCAAAGCCTACAGGCAGAGCTATATATAGGCCCGTTGGCACAAGGCGACGCTCCAATGGTTGCAATACTATCGGTTCGTCTATAGACGCTCTTAGGTCCATCCCCGCACTTTGTTCTGTGGCATAAGCGGGCAACGCATGGTGTGAGCGGTTGATTATCTTTACTTTCATCTGTACTATATATTATATTGCAAAAATAACCAATTCTATGCAAACCTTTCGCCTTTTGCCTCTAAAAAATGGGCGATGAAACAGTTAAAATTTGTACATTTGCATTAATATAATATTAAAATGCACCCAACATGAAGAATGCAACTCGAGTCATGCAATGGTCTAAACTCATTTCAAGTGAGCGGTTAGGTCAGCCTCATGCCCGTGAAATCAAGGAATTTCGTACTGATTTCCAACGAGATTATGACAGGCTTATTTTTTCGTCTCCTTTCCGCCGTTTGCAGAACAAGACTCAGGTATTCCCTCTCCCTGGCAGCGTTTTTGTCCACAACCGACTTACCCACAGTCTTGAGGTTTCCAGTGTAGGGCGTTCTCTTGGCAACGATATAGCCCGCGCCTTGCTGACACGGCATCCCAATCTAAAAGACACCAGCATCAACGTGTTAGGTCTCATCGTCTCCACGGGATGTCTGGCACACGATTTGGGCAATCCTCCGTTCGGGCACTCAGGAGAGCGTGCCATCGCCAGCTACTTCTCCCAAGGAACCGGTGCTAAAATCAAAAACATCATCTATCAAGAGTATGGTCCGGAAATAGGCGAAATCATATGGAAGGACATCACTTTCTTTGATGGCAATGCCAACGCCTTCCGTTTGCTCACGCATCAGTTTGAAGGACGGCGCAAGGGTGGCTATGTCATGACCTACAGCGTGTTGGCATCTATCGTCAAATATCCGTTCTCCTCACTAATGACCAATAAGCAGAAATTTGGTTTCTTCTATTCAGAGATGGAATATTACAAAGAGATCGCCCAGTCCTTAGGCTTGCCTTGTATCAAAGACGACGGTCTGCGCATTCAATATGCGCGCCATCCCCTTGCCTACCTCGTTGAAGCCGCCGATGACATTTGCTACGAAATCATGGACATCGAAGATGCACACAAACTGCATATCCTCTCTACGGAGCAGACCATTGAACTGTTTCTTAATTTCTTTGAGGGTGACACACGCAAGCATTTTGAGGAAGCCCACCCTGATGTTACCGATCCCAACGAACGTGTCATCTATCTCCGCGCATGCGTTATCAACGCCATAGAGCAAGAATGCGTGCGTGTGTTTCTTGAGCATGAAGACGACATCATGAGCGGTACTTTCAAAGGGACACTTGTGGACAACATGTCACCACACTTCAAAGCGGCTTTCCGCAACTGCGTTGACCTGGCGTGCAAACAGATTTATAAAGACCGGAAAGTTCTTGATGTGGAACTGGCTGGCTACAAAATCATATATGAGTTGCTTGACCTTTACACAGAAGCTATACTCGCACCCGAGAAGGCTTACAGTAAACTTCTCCTTGACGGCGTACCAAGTCAGTATCAGGTGCACCACCCCACAGTCACTACACGTTTGCAAGGTGTCTTGGACTACATCACAGGCATGACTGATGTCTATGCCCTCGACCTATATCGCAAAATAAACGGTCAATCCTTACCAAGTATATAAAAATATAACTAATTTTGTTTTAATAATTCATATTGTATCATGAGCAAGTTCATTGATTTTTATAAAACCAGTAGCCCGTCAGCCAACAAAGTTGCACCCGAGAAAGCTACAAAGTACTATAAAAAACTGCGTTTCCAAGCATTCATAGCCGCAACGTTCGGATACAGTCTCTATTATGTATGCCGCACGTCCCTGAATGTGGTCAAAGGTCCTATCATTGAGAGCGGCATGCTGAATGCCACCCAGTTAGGAACCATCGGGCTCTGCCTGTTTTGGGCTTATGCCGTAGGCAAGTTCATTAACGGTTTTCTTGCTGACCATTCCAACATCACGCGCTTCATGGCGACAGGTTTGGTTGTCTCCACTTTTGCCAACCTTATACTTGGACTTACAGATGCCTTCACCGTCTCTGCGGCAGTAACCAACGCCACTATCTTCACAGTCTTTGCCATCATGTGGGGACTCAACGGATGGGCGCAGTCCATGGGAGCTCCTCCTGCCATCATTTCTCTCTCGCGCTGGTATCCGCTGAAGATACGTGGCACATATTACGGTTTCTTCTCCGCCAGCCACAATTTCGGCGAATTCCTTTCATTTCTCTTTGTAGGTCTGCTCGTGTCCGCATTCGGTTGGCAATGGGGATTCTTTGGCGCCGCCGTCGCAGGTGCATTGGGCGTTATACTCATTCTGTTCTGGCTGCACGACACGCCGGAGAGTAAAGGTCTTGCACCAATTGAAGTGCTCTCTGGCGAGATGACACAAGAAGAACTCGATGCCCAGACATTAGCAAAGAAGGAAGATACCGAGGCGATAGAAGCATCCAAGAAGGAGACTTCGCGCATCCAACGTGCCGTATTGAGAAATCCCGGAGTGTGGATACTGGCACTGGCAAGTGCTTTCATGTACATGAGCCGCTACGCCATCAACAGTTGGGGTATCCTGTTCTTGGAGAAAATCAAAGGCTTCTCCACTGTGGAAGCTTCAACCATCATATCCATCAACGCCATCTGCGGCGTTGTCGGCACAGTTCTTTCGGGCTGGATGAGCGATACACTCTTCCATGGTGACCGCAAATATCCTGCACTTGTCGCAGGAATCCTTGAAGCTGTTTCCCTGTATCTGTTCCTTTTCGGCGGAAACAGTTGGTTCATCAACATCCTTGCCATGCTCCTCTTCGGCATAGCCATCGGAGTACTGATATGCTTCTTGGGCGGACTGATGGCTATTGATATTGTGCCGCGTAAAGCCACGGGAGCTGCTCTCGGTGTTGTCGGCATGGCATCTTACGCCGCAGCAGGCATTCAGGATGTCATCAGCGGTGTCCTGATTGACAATATGGCCACGCGCGATGCTGCCGGCGAGATTATCCAGTATGATTTCACTTATGTATCATGGTTCTGGATTGCAGCTGCAGTCATATCTTTCCTTCTCCCAATCCTCAACTGGAGAAGAAAGCAAGCCAACATCTAAGACACACTTACAACTGACATTATAAATCTGTCCGATAAACTCATATTAACTGGTAAGCAGTTAATATGAGTTTTTTTATCTCACCAGCAC
>CACXEH010000118.1 GCA_902766625.1 uncultured Bacteroidales bacterium
AGTTTTTTTACGTGCATCAGAGGCCTCTGTTTTTGGCAGTGCTGACGGGAGAATGCTTGCACAAAAAAATGGAAGGTGTCAGCACCTTCCGGAAATGACGATAAGGAGTAAGTCTATTTTTCAGGCGTTGTATGCCGCCAGGAAATCAGCGACAATGAATGTGCTGCCGCCGATATAGATAAAATCATCGTTGGAGGCGTCGGCTTTGGCGGCGCGATAGGCTTCGCTGACGGAGAGATAAGTCTTGCCGCGCAGGTTGAACAGGGCTGCTTGTCTGGCCATCTCTTCTGCGCTGAGGGCTCGTGCGGTGTCGGCTTGGGTGAAATAGTATATTGCTTCCTGCGGTAGCATGCGGAGTACAGCAGTGATATCTTTGTCGCTGACCATACCAAAGATGATACGCAGGTGTTTGCAATCTTGCTTCTTGAGTTGTTCGGTGATGTATCTGAATCCTCCCTCGTTGTGGCCTGTGTCGCACACCGTCTTGGGTGTTTCTGAGATAACCTGCCATCGGCCCCTGAGGCCTGATGTCTCACAGACGGATCCGAATCCATCCCTGATGTTTCCGGAACTGATGTTAAGTCCCAACTTCTGCAAAGCTATGACTGCGTGGAGGATAGTGTTGGTGTTTTTCTCCTGACAGAGGCCTCCCAGTTCTCCGTGCAAGTCTTTGATGATGCTTGTCTGGTAGTTTATGCCGCCGTTGGTGTAGTCGGGTGTTGATTGCAGGACAAGCGGTGTGTCTTCAGCAAAAGTTAAGGGAACGCCAGTCTCTTGAGCTTTTCTGATGAAGACGCGTCGGGTTTCGGGTATGGTCTCTCCGATAATGGCAGGAATGTTTTTCTTCATGATACCAGCTTTCTCTCCTGCGATTTTCTCCAAAGTGTCACCGAGAAACTGCGTGTGGTCGAAACTGATATTGGTGATGATGCTGAGAATGGGGGAGATGATGTTGGTGCAGTCCAGACGGCCACCCATACCGACTTCAATAACGGCATAGTCCACTTGGGCTTTCCTGAAATACCAGAAAGCCATAGCGGTGGTGATCTCAAAGAAACTGGGTTGGAGCGGTTCAAAGAAAAACCTTTCCTGTTCAACAAAACTTACGACATCCTCTTCGGGGATAGCTATACCGTTGACCCGGATGCGCTCCCTGAAATCAATGAGATGAGGTGATGTATATAAGCCCACTTTGTAGTGTGCCTTTTGGAGTATTGTTGCCAGAGTATGGGCAGTGGAGCCCTTGCCGTTTGTGCCGGCGATGTGTATGCTCTTAAAGAAGCGATGTGGGTGCTTTAGATGAGAATCCAGAAGGAGAGTGTTTTCCAAGCCTTCCTTGTATCCCATGCTGCCGACTTTCTGGAAAGAAGGTGCCTGACGGTAGAGATAGTCAACAGTCTCTTTGTAATTCATTAGTCAAAGAATGTCTTGAACTTATTGAAGATCTGTTTTGTGATGCTTTCACTGGGTCTGAGGTTATCACAGTCTTCCAGATTTTTGATTTTTTCCTTCTCGTCCTGAGAGAGTTTTTCAGGAATGTATACGCTGATTTTGATAACTTCATCACCACTCTGCCGATCATATTCCTTGATGGCGGGGATACCTTTGCCCTTTAGGCGCAGTACTTTGCCGGGTTGGGTGCCCGGCTCAATATTGATGCGTGCTTTGCCTGTAATCGTTGGTACGTCGATCGTGCATCCCAATGCGGCCTGCGGGAAAGAGAGAAGAAGATTGTAGATGACATCCTTTTCGCTCCTGACAAACTTGTCGTGAGGCACTTCGTCAACGATGACCTGAATATCGCCGGCGATGCCGTTCCTCCGTCCGGCGTTGCCCTTACCCCTGATGGTGTATATCATGTCGCCCGTTATGCCGGCTGGGATATTGATGTCAATTATCTCCTCACCATAGGTGACACCTTCGCCGTTGCACTTTTTGCATTTATGTTTGATGACCTTTCCTTCACCGCTGCAAGAGGGGCACACGGTCTGCGTCTGCATCATACCTAAGAAACTCTGTCTTACTTTAGTGACGTATCCCGAACCGCGACATTCAGAGCAAGTTTCCATAGCACTGCCTTTCTCACAACCTGAGCCCTGACAGTCAGGGCAGGTGATATATTTCTTGACTTTAATTTTCTTCTGTATGCCAGCATTGATGTCTTCAAGGGTCATTCTGATTTTTATGCGCAAATCAGAACCTCTGTACTGGCGTTCGGCTCTCTCGCCGCCGAAGCCGCCAAATCCTCCGAAACCGCTGAAACCTCCTGCGGCATGACCGCCGAAGATATCGCCGAACATAGAGAAAATATCATCCATATTCATACCTGCGCCGCCGAAGCCTTCCTGGTTCAAACCGCTGAAGCCGAAACGGTCATACTGCGCTCTTTTGTTGGGATCGTGCAGTACCTCATAAGCCTCTGCGGCCTCCTTGAATTTCTCTTCGGCTTCTTTATTGCCTGGATTACGGTCGGGGTGATACTTGATGGCCTGTTTTTTATAGGCCTTTTTTATTTCTTCGTCTGTGGCATTTTTCGATACGCCCAAGACCTCATAGTAGTCGCGTTTTTCCATCTTTGTGGCGGTCTATTTGTTATTGGCCAACAGCCACTTTAGCGTGACGTATAACTTTGTCATTGAGTTTGTAACCTGTTTGTATGCAGTCTATGACCTTACCTTTCATATCGTCGGAAGGCGCAGGAATCATAGCGACCGCCTCGTGAAAATCTGTGTCGAAATCAGCGTTCTCTGTATTGATTCTCTTCAGTCCGTTATTCTCAAGCGTGGTGATTAATTCCTTAGATATCAGATTGAGTCCTTCTTTCAACGCCTGAACATCTGTGGATTTTTCCATATTCTTCTCAGCGCGCTCCATATCATCCAATACGGGCAGAAGGGCTGTCAGAATCTTCTCTCCGCCATTAAGGATTAATTCCGTCTTTTCTTTGACGGTACGTTTGCGGTAGTTGTCAAACTCAGCAGCCTGACGGAGATAACTGTCCTTCAGTTCAGCCAACTTCGCTTCCAGTTCTGCGATTTTGCTGTCGGTGGATTCGGTATCCGTTGTTTCTCCCTCTGGTGTGTCGGTCTTTTCTTCCGTATTCTCTACAGAGGCCTTGAGTTCCTCTTCTTTGATATTATCGTTTTGTCTGTTCTTTTTTTTGCTCATGTGTTTTTTATTTTGTTGTTGTACAAAAAATGTACCAAAATACAGGAATCAGGCGTTATTGTATAACTTTTGACGTAATTCCTTGATGTGCTCATCGTGAATATAGTCGTCGTAGTTCATGAGTTTGTCAATATTCCCATTGGGCGTCAGTTCGATTACACGATTGGCGAGAGAGTTAATGAACTCGTGGTCGTGGCTTGCGAACAACAGGTTACCCTTGAAGATTTTCATGTTATTGTTGAATGCCTGAATACTTTCAAGGTCCAGGTGGTTGGTAGGTGTGTCGAGTATGAGGCAATTGGCGTCTGTGAGTTGCATGCGTGCAATCATACATCTCATTTTCTCGCCGCCAGAGAGGACTTTGACTTTTTTGAGTACATCTTCGCCACTGAAGAGCATCCTGCCGAGAAATCCCTTGAAATAAACTTCGTTGCCTGTACCAAACTGGCTCAGCCATTCAAGCATATTGAGGTCGTTTTCAAAAAACTTCGTGTTATCTACAGGGAGGTATGCTGTTGTGACGGTGATGCCCCATTTGTAGCTACCTTCTGCCGGCTGCTGATTTCCTGTGATGATTTCAAAGAGTGCGGTCATAGCTCTCGGGTCATGGCTGATAAAGACGATTTTGTCATCTTTTTCTACGTTGAAGGATAGATTCTGAAATAGAATTTTTCCGTCATCAGATACGGCTTTCAGGTTGTCTACTTCGAGAATTTGGTTACCCGGCTCACGTTCAATCTTGAAGATGATGCCCGGATATTTGCGCGTGGAGGGTTGGATTTCCTCAACGTTCAATTTCTCCAGCATTTTCTTGCGGCTGGTGGTCTGACGGCTTTTGGCAACGTTAGCGGAGAAGCGGCGGATGAATTCCTCCAACTGTTTCCGCTTCTCGTCGGCTTTCATCTTCTGGTTTTGTGCTTGGCGCAGGGCCAACTGGCTGCTCTCATACCAGAAGGAATAGTTGCCGGCAAAGAGTGTGATTTTGCCGTAGTCAATGTCTACCGTGTGGGTTGAAATAGCATCCAGAAAGTGACGGTCGTGACTGACAACGAGGACGGTGTGCTCATAGTTTCCCAAATATTCCTCTAACCATTCCACGGTTTCGAGGTCAAGGTCGTTGGTCGGCTCATCAAGGAGCAGATTGTCGGGATTGCCGAAAAGGGCTTGTGCCAGCATGATACGCACTTTCTCCTTACCAGACAACTCTTTCATCAGCTGGTTGTGTTTGGCGACAGGAATACCCAGTTGCTCTAATAGCGAGCCGGCGTCGCTTTCGGCGTTATATCCGTTCAGGTTGGCGAATATCTCTTCGTATTCTGCAGCCTTGATGCCGTCTTCTTCGGAGAAGTCGGCTTTGGAGTAAATCTCATTGCGCTTGGTCATGATGTCCCACAGTTCGCTGTGTCCCATAAGCACTGTGTTGAGAACTGTGTACTCGTCATATTTGAAGTGGTCTTGGCTCAGGACGGACATTCTCTCGCCCGGACCCAGTTCTATTTTACCCTTTGACGGCTCTAATTCACCGGATATGGCGCGTATGAGGGTTGATTTGCCTGCGCCGTTGGCACCGATGATGCCATAGATGTTTCCGTTGGTAAATTTCAGGTTGACATCTTTGTAGAGTATTTGTTTGCCAAATTGTATTGTTAAGTCTGTTACTGTAATCATTTGCTTTGTTTATAAAATATTATTGTTTGTGTTTATTGCATCATTGTTGCGCTGAACTGAAGAGGCAGCATGTCGTGTATACTGTGAAGAATAAATGTCTTACCTGTGGAGTAAAGTATTACTTTCAGGGGTCTCTTATATATCTGTTCCATTTCCAGCAATGCCTGCCTGCATGCGCCGCAAGGAGGAAGAGGTGTGTCTATAAACTCACCGTCTTTCTGCCGTGCTGTTATGGCGATAGCTACGGGAGCGTAGTCCGGATAATTGGAGTGAGCGTAGAAGATGGTGGAGCGCTCTGCGCAAGTGCCGCAGGGGAAGGATGCGTTCTCCTGATTGTTTCCAGTTATGGTAACGCCATTCTCAAGCAGGACGGCACATCCTACATAGAATTGGGAGAAAGGTGCATAACTGTACAGACTGGCTTTCTTGGCATTTTCAACCAAAGCTTTGTCTTCTTCGGAGAGCTGCTCGTAAGTCAGGACGTCGTAGTTGATGACAATCTGTTCTTTCATTATATTCTTCTATTTGATGGATTTAATCCATGTAGTTATTTTTTCAAGTATCTCTGGTGATATGGTCTCCTCGATGTTGCCGTATTCCAGCGGATTGCCTGTCTGGGCATGTTGGAACAGGTGGTTGAGGCCTGGATATGTGCGTACTTGCGACAGCGGATTCTCAGGAAGGTTCTGCGTCATAATGAAGGAGTTGTCTTTGTGTAACACTTGCGTGTCTTTTTCTCCGTATAGGGCGAGAATGGGTACTTTTATATTCTGGATGTCATTGACGGGATTATACCTGATGATGTAATCCAGCCACGGTGTCCAGCTTTTCATCACTTTGACGAGGTCTCTGTGCATGAATTTAGGGATAGTTGTGTTGAGTTTTTTCGAGATGTCGCTCAGTGTCTTTTCCGGGTCGGCAAACTGTTCGCCTTTCATGCGCATGTTGTAGATGCTGTTGAGTACGCGTGTATATTTGGATGTGATATGGTCTGGAGCTTTTTGGCTGTTGAGTAGAGTGTATGCTTGGTTCAGCAGCACTTGGTTGCCTTGTTGCGCAGGCGCAGCCAACGTGACGACATATCTGACAACGTCCTTCGCGCCGAGGATGATGCCGATGAGGCCGCCCTCACTGTGTCCTAATATTCCGACGTTTTTGAATTTCTGGACTTTTTTCATGTAGTTCACGGCAGCTTCAGCGTCCTGCGTGAAGGTCTCTGTCGTAGCATTTGTGGCATCGCCTTTTGACAAACCTGCTGACCTGTCGTCATAACGCAGTGCGCCGATACCGTGTCGCGCCAGATAGTCAGATATGACGAAGAAAGGCTTATGTCCGACTATTTCCTCATCGCGGTTCTGGAGCCCGCTGCCCGTTACCATGATGACAACAGGCGTGGTATTGGTGTAATTCTTAGGCAGGGTGAGCGTTCCTGACAATTCGGTACCGTCGTGAGGGTTCTTGAATGTAATTTCTTCGCCATAGTATGGCAGGGGAGACTTGGGCTCCTGAGGCCGTTTGACAGTCAGGTTGCCTTGTGTGAGATCCAGACGCATCTTCTTACCCGCTTGTCTGAACTCACCGCTGATGACTTTGGCTTTAATGTGACCGCTGTATGTGGCATTGATGCTCTTGATGCTGATGCTGATGGAGTCTTTGTCAGAGTAGGTGATGTTGATAGGAATGTTTCTCGTACCTTGATTGGGGCTGTCCATCGTGGACTCTTTGTCCTTGAAGTGAAAGATGAGGTTTATAGGCGTTCCTGCCACTGCTATCGATCCGTGCCATGTACCTTGAGGCACTTGTGCCCATACTGTTGCTGCAAGAACGGCGAGAAGGCATGTTATGATGTGTTTCTTTTTCATTGTCAGGTGTTTCGTTTTTGCCAAAGTTGTAAATATCAATCTGATACAGTTGTAACTCTATCTAATTATCTTCAGGTATGTTTTATCTTCAGGTATGTTGAGATATTTGAAAAACATTTCCGGCTTGTCGTTGAGGACCAGTTCTTCGGGGAAATCCGTTTCCTGCAGCAAGGGCAGGGCATATTCGTAGTTGGCGATGTCGAAACATATGTGTGCATCGCTGCCCAAGATGACAGGCACGTCATATTTCTTGCATAGTTGCAGTATCTCTATGTTGTTGTTCCTGGCATGTTCTTTGTGCCTTGTGGGTTTCATTGACGATGAGTTGATTTCCAGTAGAGTGTGGTTTTCTTTTGCCGCCAGGACAATTGGGGCGAAGAGCAATTCTGCCGTTCCGTCACCTGGATGGCTGATGATGTGTGTCCACGGATTCCTGATAGCATTAATCATGCCCTGTGTGTTTTCTTCTTTTGTGCCGCCGTTCCAGCACAATGAGTGTATGCCGGCAATGCGCAGGTCTATTTTCTTATAATAGAATTCGTCAAGGTCCAGTGTCCCTTGCGTGTCAAGGATGTTGAGTTCGCAACCTATCAGTAGCCTTATGCCGTTCCACTTTCTCGGGATGACGTGAATGTTTCTGAAGTATATGGGGTCGCAGGCACCGGGGATGCTAGGACCGTGTTCCGTAATGCCCAATACTTGAAGTCCTTTCTGCGCTGCGGCTGTCACCATTTCTTGTATTGTGCTGAATGCGTGGCCTGACATAATGGTGTGGGTATGAACATCAAGTAAAGGTATCATGGGCAGTTATTTTGTAGCTTTAATTATTTTCTCTAATTCGCTGACGGTAATCGTTTCACCGCATATTCTCCCTTCGGGACTGACAAGGACGAAAGTAGGAATCCAATGCAATTTGTACGCCTGTGCGATAGGGTTCATATTTTTTTTCCAGGGGATTCCGTTGGAAATCTGTGGCCACGTAAATCGTTCTTTTCTCAGCAGAGATTTCCACGATTCGGCATCATGATCAAACGATACGCTGAGGAAGGCGATTCCGGCTTTTTCTTTGCCCAGTTTTGTTTTTTCGTATTTTTTGCAGAGTTTTTTGAGCGCCGGTATCTCTCTACGGCAGTCAGGACACCACGATGCCCAAAAGTCAATAATGACGTATTTTCCCTTGTAGTCGCTGAGGCTGATGTTATTCCCCAGTGTGTCTTGTGCTGTGAATGCAGGAGCGATGTCTCCTATGCGTAACTTCTGCTCTTCTTCGGCAAGAACGGAGAGGCAGAGCGACAGCGTGGCGATGACGAATAGTAATCTTTTCATTTCGGTAATGAATTTAACTTACAAAGTTACAAATAAAAGCCGACATTTCAGTTTGTTTTGTGTGATTTATGCATTTTTAGATGCGCCCGGATGTGTGGCAGGTTACGGAGAATGTCACGCTGTTACCACGATATCTTTTCTGTTCCATCCTTTGGAATGTAAGTTCCACCCGATGGAATCTAAGTTCCATTCCTTGGAATATACGTCCTGTCTGCTGAAATGGTAAACAGATCGCCATAGGCGGCAAAACTATTCGTGTGAGGACAATATATGAATCAACTGTCGGCAGAGTTGTGCGAGCCCGACAAATGGATGGTGAGTAATTGTCAGTAAAATTGTTGCGATGTTTTTTATGTAAAAATTTGCCAACTTAATAAAAGTGTATTAAATTTGCTCTTGTTAAGTTATAAATGAAACGATTATGAACTTTTTACTTTTTATTGTCATTGGTTGTTTGGCAGGTTTTATTGCCGGCAAACTGATGCGTGGCGGTGGCTTCGGCCTCATAGTAAACCTTATCTTAGGTGTTATTGGCGGTATTTTCGGCGGCTGGGTTTTAGGTCTGTTGGGTATTGATTTGGGCATGGGTCTTGTCGGCCAGTTGCTTACTTCCGTCATTGGCGCAGCTTTGATTCTCTTTATCGCATCGCTGTTTAAGAAATAAGGAATGTATTTTAGCGACTCCTGCCACACGGCAGGAGTTGTTGTTTTCTTGATATGTCGTTTCTTGCATTTGTAGGATGGACGGCATTTTTTTATTGTCGGCAGTAGGTAGGGTGCAGGGATAAAAGAAGAGCAGTGACTGCATAATGGTCACTGCTCTTGAGGATGTTCTTTATAAGGCGTTAACGCTGAAAGATTTTCGCAGTTGTACCGTCATTATATTTAATGATAGCGAAACCTTTGGCGTTTTTCTTTATTGCTCTGCCCGAAGCATCGTAGCGCGCAACCTCAATTCTGTCATCTTTGACGGCTGTCTGCGATATGCCTGTTTGTTGGTTGAAGTCAAAGTCTATCAGAATAGGACGGTGGTCTGACGGGTAATAGAAATTGCTCATACCGGAGAAATAGATCGTAGTCCAGTCGTCTTTGATGATAGATACGTTCTTGATATAGGGTACCAAGTCGGGCGACACATAGATATAGTCAATGCGGCTGCTACCATGAGTGGAACTGATAAAAGTGCCAGGATATTTCTCCTCGACTACATCTACGAGGTCGGTTTTGTTTCTTACGACATTCTGACACAGGAACAGACATGTGTCAGGTTTGTGACCATATTGGTCATTGTCAGCGATGGATATTGAGTTGAAGTCTCCTAAAAGAATCCAGTTGCTCAGGTTCTTGTATGTGTCTGACAGATATGTCTGATTGAGGACATAGTTCATCTCATGCTCACGGTAGTAGTCACCTTCACGCTTGGCTGCACTCTCAGCCTGTTTGGCGGCTGCGACACCATATCCGTAGGCTTGTGGCCACGTATGCATGGTGATGAAGTTGAATTTGGTGCCGTCAACATTGACCTGCTGCAGGGCTGCTCCGTGTGACACAGGCTTGCCGCTGATATCGGAGTTGGTTATTTTCAGCAGTGTGGTGATAGGATATTTGGATGTGACTTCTTGCGGATAATTATCGCGGTGACCGCCCAGGCTGGCATAGTCATGTCCGTAGCGCGCTGCCAGTTCTGCCCATCCGGTATTGTTGTCGCTACTATAGCCTTTATTGGGGAGATAGCTGCTGGCACTGCTCAGAGCTGCGGTTGAGCCGGTAACATAGTTGGAACGGGACTCACACCATACGCAGATATCGGGAGAATACTGCTTTACCCATTTTACGAAGTTGTCGTAATTGTTGCCTTGGTCAGCCCACATACCATTCTGGATATTCCAGTAGAGCACTCGTACATCGCCTCGTTCAAGTGATGGGAGGGCTTCACCTTGACGCACTTCAATGTTGTCGATATAGAATCCATGATAGGCAGTGGCAGCGGTGTTGCCCTGAAGGAACAGGCTGGTCGCATTGTCGGCGCCGGAGACATTCATTTTGACATGATGCCAGGTCTTGACGCTTGAGGCAGAAAGAGGTATCTTGAAGAGACTGCGGTTAGCATAGAAGTTTGAACTGATAACGTTGTACTTCTTGTAATTGTCGGCAGTCAGCTCTATCTTCTTGTCATCAATATAGACTTCTTCAATGATACCGTTTTGCTGGATTCTAAAGTCGAGATTGTCGCTTAATCCGTACATCACGGCGATGTCAAATTCAACCGTAATATTCCTCAGACCTGTGATGTTCTTGAAATTCGGCGTTTGGAAGATACCTCTTGTCGTTGACGCTGTGCCGATGGAAATGTATCCCGAATACTCCTGTGCGCGGAAGAGATATCTGTAGTCCCATATACCGCGACTTGTCAGATAAGAGTCGGACATAGCGTGAGAAGCAGTGAGGTTGTAATTGTTGACATCACCCCAGGTGTTGGACTGCATATAACCTGTTCCTACTGCATCGTAGTCTACTTTGGAGAGTGACTCCTCATAGCCGGTTCGCGTGTCATCTGCAGTTGTTCCGAGAGGACTGGACGTATAAGAGAAGCGTTTACCTCTCAGACTGCCTGCAACGATGTCACCGCCCCAGACAAAATTGTCAAAACCTTCGAAGAAGACGAGGTCTTCATCGGGCGTGTATGTTTTGTTGATCTGTAATAACTGGTTGGCGGTAAGTTCGGTGCCGGCAATGTCAAATTCCATCATCCTGTGGTTCATGTCAGAGATACGGACATAGAGTCCTTCGGAATACTGCTTAGCGTAAACGGGAATATAAAAGTGGGTTTCCGTGTCAGAAAGCGTCTTGTAATCTCCTTGATTGGTGCAGTTGAGGACGACGTATGACATACCGTTACCTCTTATTGTAGAACCGACCAGCGCTTTGTTGCTGTAATTGTAGCTGCTTATACCGGCGATGTAGCTGTCATCCTTATTTTCAATCTTGACAGACTTGATTTGTTCGCCGTTACCCTTCAGGACGATATCGATTACTGCATATCCGTCGTTAAAAGTCAGTTCGTCACCACTTTCCCGTGAGTATTGAGCATACATGGGAAATGTGCTGAGGGTACTGACTGTTGTGTTAAGGAATTGTGAATAGGGTATTATGACGTTGCTGGTGCCGTTAGAGTTGAAAAACTTGCCGCTGCTATGGGGCATATACACCGCCTGATATACGCTGTCGCTTTTTACCTGAACGTTAATATAAAATCTGCCGTCAGTATCTTCCTGAACGGGATATTTAGTGTTGTTGACAATGATGAAGTCACTTGTACTCCAATTGTCGTAGGAAACATTCATGTTGTATCTTGCTGCCGCATGTGACTTGTTGAGGTAAAATTTGACGAGACCGTCAACAGCTTTAATGTCGCCGGCAGATGCGGTACAAACAGCGAGAAGGATGAGTTGTATATAAATAATGATCCGAAGTTTCATCGCAACTATTTTATAAGTATTTTCTTGTTGTTCTTGATGTATATGCCACGCGTCGGATTGTTCACTTGCACACCGTCCAGGTCATAAATGGCTTCGGTGTTATTTCGTTGTGTAGTGACTTTTTGGATGGCATCAGGCTGCAGTACAACGAATGACCTCATTACCTTTGTCGCGTTTGATGCAGGAAGCCATGCGCGGAAGCTGCTGACCTCATGGTCTGATGATGCTTTCAGCATACTCTTTCCGTTGGCACCGAGATAATAGCTGTTTTTGGGGATAGTCGTGCCTCCGAATGTTCCTTTAAGTTTGTTTCCTTCTATGGATACAGGTGAATAGGTCGTCCGTTTGTCTGCTGGGTTGATGTTGAATACGGCTTGGGCAGTACCGCCAAGGATTATCGGCGCACCATACGGGATAACATCACCAGGCAGGCCTACAGGTTTGAGGGTTATGTTGGACGTGGTCTCTTCAGAAACGATATATGCGATAGTGCCTTCGGGAACTTTGTATTCAAAGGGCAGGCATATTGCGGCAAAGCCACCGTTGTTGAGCGTGACAGAGGCGTTGTTGAGGGCCATAGCACTCAGGCTCTGGGCTTCAGTAGCGTCAAAAGACCTGCCCCATAGACGCACGAGACTGATGTTGCCTTTGAAAGGATAGCTTCCTGTTGTTGTCGCAGTCTCGTAGGGTGACTTCGGCGTACCGCCAATGGCCAGCCACTCGCTTGGTGCCCATTCGAAGTAGTTGCACTCCTTGAAGTAAAGGTCGCGTGAAATCTTCTCCTGACCGTTGATATATAGTTTTGAGAAGCCGTTCTTCCTGTCGTATACCAGCAGATAGTGATTGTAGCCTTCCTGTAGCGTGCCTTCGCCTGTCCAGCTCCAAGTGGTCTTCTTGAGTGTGTTGTCTTGAGTGTAGCCATAGGTAATGGTGCCGTAGGCAATATTGCCTTTGCCATTCATGTGTAGCGCTCCGCCGAAACCATCAACGAAACTTATCGGTCTGATGGAAGCGGAAGGTTTGGCAGACTCTGTCTTGCAGAGAATTTCGATACTGTAAGCATCGGCAATCTGATTCATAACAGCGGGGTTATTGCCCATGTTGTATTTGAAGAATTGTGAGTTGTTGCCGTTGAAACATGCTTCGTAGCTGTTTAGGTCGGTGTTGTATGCCATAACGATATCACCCTGCTTTTCAATAGGTGTAGTCGTATCAGGTACTTTGTTCTCAACGCCGTCGGCAGTAAAGACCGCATTCATGATGAGTTTGTCGTAGAAGTCGGTAGAGGGTTCTGTGAATTTCTTGACTTCATCATTATACAAAGCCTTTGCGGCATCTTGTGTCAGGGCACCGTCGTAGATTCTTGTAAACACGAATGTCGTGGCTGCGCCGTTCTGTCCGGTGCCACCTACCGCACCTGGGCCCGGGTCAGCGCCGAGGCCTATCCACATGTCTTTTTCGCGTGCGACGGAACCGCAGTTCGGATATCTCAAGTCGGTTGCCACGCGTGTGCCTGTTGCCACAAGCCGGCCGTTAACGAAATAACGCATAATATGGCTTGGGCGGTCTAAGGTGACGACAAGGTGGAAGAATTTACCGGACACAAGGATAGAGTCGTTTATTTCATACTTCATGTTGGAATAAACGCCTGCCTCAGTGAGGTAATTGAATGTGACATTGCTGGGAGTGTTGTAGAAGCACCATCCGCCGTTTTCCTGGCTGGTGAGGAACTTGACAATATTTCCATTGCCACTTGCCTCGGATACATTCTCCAGACGGACAAGTGTTTCCCACGTTGCGCTGTTGTTCATAGCTGTACCCAGTTTGTCGTCTTTATCGTAGAGTGCATAGAAGTAGTCGGTATTGGCGAGTTTCGTACAGCCGTAATAGGTGTCGTTGACTTTGTCGTAGATGGTAGTCGCATCTCCGCATTTACCTACTGTGGTTTGGAATGTGCCTTTATTGACGATACCGTTTTTGTCAAAGGTAAGGTCAAGCAGCTTGTCTGCCGTGCTCACTTCCGTGGAAGTTTTTGTGCTCTCGCTAATTACGCCTTGCTCAAGGAGAGATTTTGCCATACACTCAGCCAGCAGACGGTGTCCCTCGGCTGTCGGATGGAGTTTGTCAATGGTATATTTTGTCCAATCGCTGCTGAACGGCACGCCTGTACAGTCGATATAGTATCCGCCAAATTGTTTAGCGATGTGCTCAATACTGGCGTTTGCTTCTTGCTGTGTCCAACCGGCTTTGTTGACGGCATTTGTGGCTTGGCTGCGCGGGAAGATAGAACAGCAGATAGGTATGATGTCAGGGTAGCGCTGCTTTAGCTTATGCAGCAGCATGGTATAGGCTCCGCGGAATGTCAGCGAGTCGTTAAAAACGGTCGTGCTGTATTCGCCGAGTGGCACCACGCCGCCACTCCAGTCGTTGGTGCCACCGGCAATGACGATGGCGTCGGGCACACCGGCACGACCTACGGAGTTTACGCGGTCATCGGATGTAAATGCTGAAATGGCACTTTTGGACGGGTCAGTCGCAACACGCGAACCGCTCCAAGATGAGTTTGTCAAAAAAGACATACCAGACAGACGGCTCAGTTGCATCCACCAGGTGTCTCCCACTTGAACACCTTTGGTGAAGCCGCGCGAGGTTGCATAATATACTGCATAGCCTGAGGGAAGATAACTCTCATAGGTTGAGATGGAGTTGCCCATGACAGCAAAAGTCATTTGATCTTTGTAAGCATGGCTTGACATAACGCTCAGTGACAGGAGCGCTAAAGTTGAAAGATGTTTTATTACGTTCATTTTGTGCTTGTTTTGTTTGCTTCAAAGTTACTAAACATATTTTAATTATGTTTGTCAGCTATGGGAATTTTTTTAAATATGGTTTAAAGGTGTTTTTGTCGTCGCAGATGCAATCTGTAATACCTTGATACACGGATTGTCTTTCCCCGATATGTTTTCCGTTCCATAGGCTGGAACGTAAGTTATATCCGATGGAACACACATTCCATAGGCCGGAATATATGTTCCATGGGCTGGAATATATCACGTCCCGGGGTTTAGGGATTCAGGCTGTGGTTAAATTAAATTTTGAAATGCGGGTATGTCAATGATTGTGCGCCGATTGTCAATCAGATGTTCTTTCTCCATTTCTTTCAGCAGTGCGCAAAGTTTTTTTTCATTGGTGAGCAGTGCGGACGCCAAATCTTTTTGTTTGCATTTAATCCATTTTTGTCCTGCCGGGTACAGGAAGTTATGCCTTAAATATTGGATGAAGCGTTGCTTCAGGTTGTCCGCCAGAGGTTCATGCAACATACGCATTCTGCGTTGTTCCAAAAGGCTCAGATGGTTGATGAAGTTTAAGCGGAAGATTTCGTAGTTCAGCAGTTTTGAGGATATTTCTTTTTTGTCGATGATGATGAACCGGCAATCGGTGTGCGCCTTGTAACGGTGTTCAAACGAGTGGGAAATGCCGAATAGTTCTTCTGCACCGATAATGGATGGACTATTCAGGCGCTCAACAAACAAAATAGTGTTATTCTCGTTGAAGCGTGATACTTCTAATGTTCCTTCTGTCAGGAAATAGATGGCGTTGTTTATTTGGTGGATGTCGCATACGGTAGTCCCAGAGGTGTATTTTTGGAAATCAAATCGCACCTTGCCTATAATTTCGTTCATGTCACTGTGACTGATGCCCATGAAGAGTGGCAGGGAACATAAATGTTCTATTGTTCTTACCATTTGGAACTGTTGGACGGGGCTATGTCTCATTGTTGCGGATTTTGTGTGTTGTTGCTGAACCATGTGTTCATCTCGCCAGTCTGGTCGGTGTAGATAAAATAGGCCTTCAGATGCTGCTGTGTTGATAAGATTGCCTTTGCGCTGTCCAGTCCTAACGTCATGAATGCAGTGGCATAAGCGTCGGCTTCTGCGCAGGTCGGTGCGATGACTGTTGCGGAAAGGATATCTGTCTGAGCGGGATAACCTGTCCTGGGGTCAATGGTGTGTGCGTATTTCTTGCCGTTTTTGTAATAGAAATTCCGGTAGTTGCCGCTTGTAGCCAAACCGGTGTCGGAAATCTTGATGACCGACAACGAATTCTCGGGTACAGTATGCGTGGAGTCATCTGTCGGGTCAGAGATACCGATACTCCATATCTTACGAGATTTGTTTACACCTTTAACCCTGATTTCTCCACCTATCTCGATGAGGTAATTCTTGATATTGAGACTGTCCATATAATCTGCAACAACATCACAAGCGTAGCCTTTGGCTATGCCGCTGCAATCGAGCATAATGTCGGGTTGATGCTTTATCAGTTGATGGTCATAGACAGAGATTTTCTTATAGCCGACATGTGACATGATGGAGTCAATCTGTTTGGGCTGTATGTTGTTTGTGTTATTGAATCCGAATCCCCATGCGTTGACCAGTGGCGCCACGGTGATGTCAAAAGCTCCGTTTGTGTTGTGTGATACGGAAAGGGCTAATCTGATGACGTGTTCCGTCAGGGAGTCCAGTGCAACGCTTTTCCCTTGATTTATCTGACTTATGGTGCTTAGGGGATTGAATGTTGACAGACGGCTGTCTATCAGTTCAAGGTGAGATTCGATGCCTTTCTTGATGTCTTGAGTATGTTCGTAGCTGATGTGGTATTGTGTTCCAAAGATAAAGCCACTGTTTTGGTGGAATGTACAGCGTGGTTTGCAACTTTGTGCGATAAGAGCCGCACCTGTTACGGATAAGGCTAACAAGATGCGCCGGCACAAGGTGAGACTAATCATAAATCAAGTGTTTAGATATCAAAAATAAGATTGAATGTAGCGCCGAAATTATGTGTGTCGTTTTTGCCGAATCCGGGGACATACCATGCTGCACCGATATCGGGTGTCTTTTGGGAGAGTCTCATTTTATAGCGTGCTGACCATCCGATGTGGAAGGTCTTGTAAATTTTTGCTTCCAATCCAAAGACCAATTCTAACCAAGAGACGGTTGTACTCTTGTCTTTATAGTCCAAGGGGACTACTGTACCCCAAACGGGGTCGGTTTGGTCGTCACCCTGCAGGTCAAACTTGCACGAGGTGAAACCAAATCGCATGCCACCGTAGATGCGGTTTTTGCTGCGTTTATCCTTATTGAAATTAATGTCACAGCCTAAGCGCATATAGGGAGAGTCGGTCTTGAAGCGCAGGTTAGTCTCTTCGTCCTTGTGATCGCTGTGCCCCAGTCCGAGCTCTGCAACAGGAAAGTATTTTTCTTTAAGATTGATGCGCAACTGACCTTCTAACTGACCGTAATTAGCAAGTTTGTACATGACAGCTCCGACAACATCCACACTGACCGCCATACCCTCAAAGAGTTTGAAGTTTTCGTCTGTTTGTTTTACGGGTCTGACATATTGGATGCCACGCTGAGGTTGTTCAGACTGTTGATTGTTCTGAACCTGTGCTAATCCCTGATTGACATTGAGAAGCAAACTAATAATTAGAAAGATAAATCCTGATATTTTCTGTCTGGTCATAGTTTACTTCGGGTTTGATTACAACAATGCTGTCGATGGTCGGATGTGATGTCTGGGCAGAATGTTTGATGTCTGTAATCGTGTGGAAAAATGATGTCGGACAGTCCAGTGAGACAAAATGCGCCGTGTTGGTGTGCGAAACAATGACGTTTGCAGTATTTACTCCGTAGGATGTCCGGAATTCAAAAGTCAGCGTGTCGGCTTGCAATGCGTAGCTCATTGGCAGGTTGAAGGAAGTGGCATTGGCATACTTGTTGAGCAATGTCGTATTTGCCGCATACACTGAGATAGTGTCACTGTATGTGATAGAAGAGCCTTGCTCGGAAGAATATAAGGTATAATAACACCTGACGACATTGTTTAACGGGCAGTCTGTGTCGCTGCAACTTTCTGTCAATCCGGAAAAGGTGCAAATAAGAACAAGAGTCAATATGGTGTTCTTAAATTTCATTCTCTATCAGATAACTGTTCCTTCCTTGTGCGTTTCGACTGACCAATTCACCGATAAAACCGGCGAGGAATAGCTGTGTTCCCAGCAACATCATGGTCAGCGCAATGTAGAAATAGGGTGAACTGGTCACCAACGGAGCTTTAATCCCTTCTGCAAGTGCATAGAGCTTGGTTGAGCCGACGATGACGATAGCGATAAATCCAAGAAAGAACATCAATGAGCCTAAGAAGCCAAAGACATGCATCGGTTTGCGTCCAAAGGTGCTGAGGAACCACAGTGAGATAAGGTCAAGATAGCCGTTAAAGAAACGGTTCCAGCCTCCGAACTTTGTGCTGCCGTATTTGCGTGCCTGATGATGAACGACCTTCTCGCCGATTTTATTGAAACCGGCATTCTTGGCGAGATATGGGATATAACGATGCATTTCGCCATAAACTTCTATATTCTTGATGACATCCTTCCGGTATGCCTTAAGCCCACAGTTAAAGTCATGCAGATTTTTTATGCCTGACACTTTACGCGCTGTGGCGTTGAACAGTTTTGTGGGAATAGTTTTTGACAGAGGGTCATAGCGTTTCTTCTTATATCCTGAGACTAAATCATAGCCGTCTTTGGTAATCATGCTATAAAGTTCAGGTATCTCGTCGGGAGAGTCTTGAAGATCGGCGTCCATTGTAATGACAACATCGCCCTGCGCTTTTTTGAAACCACAGTACAAACCGGCAGATTTGCCGTAATTTCTGCGGAAACGGATGCCTTTGACGCTACTGTCTTCCTTTGAGAGATTTTCAATAATGCTCCATGAACGGTCTGTGCTGCCGTCATCAACAAAGATGATTTCATATGACAGACTATGTTCCGTACAGACGCGTTTGACCCATGCGTTCAGCTCGCCTAAACTTTCTTCCTCATTAAATAATGGAACTACAACAGATATATCCATAACTTATGATTTATAATATTTCTTTTTTTGTCCTTTTTGTCATTGCGATAAATGCTGTAATTAATGCCATAGGGATTGACAAGAGTACATTGACATTTATAATAGATGCAGTGACTGTTATCGGGTTGATACTTTTTATTGCCGCCTCTAAGTCCGACATAGTTATACCGTTCTCTTCCATGCGGGCATTTTCAAATAATGCTTTGGTCTCAGGCAGTGCAAGTACCTCAAGGTTTCGTTGAACGAATTCGCCATGATCAAAGAAGCGGAAATAGAAATATGCTACAATCGCCAGAATGGCGGTGGCGTAGAGGTAAAGCAGTATACAGAAGTGGAAAGCTCTGAAATAGGAGACATCACCATCGTTCCGGACATCTCTCTTGAACTTATGGGCGAGAATGAATCCGACGAAAGGTGTTGCCAGAATGAGAGGAGACGCAAATACTCGCAATGCCGGGTTGTTGGAAACCAAAAGCAGAAATGATATACACCAGAAGATGCCGAATATCATTCCCGATTGCATGGCGAAAGCGTTAGTTTGCCGTTGCAGATTTATGCTTCTTTCTGTAAATTGTATTGGCGTAATAGTATTTTGTTTTATTGGAAGCTTCCTCCCATGATGTCTAACAATTCTGTCGTAATAGCCGCCTGACGTGTTTTATTGTATGTCAGCGTCAAATCGTGTAGTAGGTCATCGGCGTTGTCGGTGGCAGTCTGCATCGCTACCATTCGGGCCGCATGTTCTGATGCGTTACTGTCCAGCAGGGCAGTGTAGATCATTAAATTGACATACTTGGGTATGAGTGCCCGCAGGATGGTTCTCATATCCGGTTCAATAATGAAGTTGTCATTAAACTCTTTCGCCTCTGATTCTGACCGTTCGCCTTTAAGTGCTTTGTGTCCACCTTGTTCTTTCAAATACTCCTGCACGTGTTCGTTTGCTATGACGTGCTTCAAGTCGCGCGTGTGGTCATAGTCCATTGCTTCTTCAATATCAATGGGTATGAGTCGCTTTTTGGTCAGGATTTGCGAACCGGCGCTTTTGAAATGGTGGAAGATGAGTTCCACTTGGTCGATTTCTCCCTTTCCGAATTTCTTGCCGAGTTCTTGACCTATTTCGACACAAGTCGGGAAGTGTGGTTTCTCTGCCAAATCTTGATAATCACCTCCGATAGTGTAACCTAACTTCTTAGCCTTGTCTGCCACCTTCCTGCTTATGGGATATATGATCACGTTTATGCCTTTGCGCTGGTATTCTTCAACGGTATTTGTCATTTTCTTTATGACATTAGCGTTGAAACCGCCACAGAGCGACGTGTTGCTGGCATATACAATAAGAACAGCGTTTTTTACTTCACGTTTTTTGGTAATAATACTTTTAGCATCAACATTGGCTGCCAGAAAGGATTTGAGAATGGTTTCAAGCATACTTTCGTAGGGCAACATATTCTCAATCATCACTTGTGCATGATGTAATTTGCTGGATGCAACCATTTTCATTGCACTCGTAATCTTACGGGTGCTTTGGACGGATGTGATGCGGTTTTTTATTTCTTTCAGTGAAGCCATAGCTATTATTGTTTAAACTGGCCGGCGATGTCTTCCATTACTTTTTCGATGGTGCCTGTGGCATTGTCGTCAATCTTTCCGTCAGCGAGCAGGTCCAGGATATCCTGATGGCTGTTTCTCATCATTTCCAGGAATATGTCCTGACACTCGCGTACTTTCTCAATAGGAATAGCAGACATCAGACCTTTTGTTCCGCAGTATAGTATAGCGACTTGCTCTCCTACAGGCATAGGGGAATACTGAGGTTGGATGAGCAGTTGGTTGTTTTTGCGTCCGCGGTCGAGTGTCATAGCGGTCACGGCATCCATGTCGCTGGAGAATTTGGAGAAAGACTCCAACTCGCGATATTGCGCCTGGTCTATTTTCAGCGTACCGGCAACTTTCTTCATGGATTTGATTTGTGCGGAACCGCCAACGCGGGATACGGAAATACCTACGTTTATGGCTGGACGGAAGCCTTGGTTGAAGAGGTCTGTTTCCAGATAAATTTGTCCGTCCGTGATAGATATCACGTTGGTAGGAATATATGCTGAAACATCGCCTGCTTGTGTTTCTATAATGGGAAGCGCCGTCAATGAACCGCCACCTTTGACGTGTCCTTTCAGGCTTTCAGGGAGGTCGTTCATCTGTTCCGCAACTTCCTGCTGCTCGTTAATTTTTGCAGCTCTTTCCAAAAGACGGGAATGTAGATAGAACACATCGCCCGGATATGCTTCACGTCCGGATGGGCGACGCAGTATAAGGGATACTTCGCGGTATGCTACAGCCTGTTTAGACAGGTCATCATAAACAACCAGCGCATGTTTGCCGCGGTCACGGAAGTATTCGCCTATTGCGGCGCCAGCAAATGGCGCATAGTATTGCATAGCGGCTGGATCACTCGCTGTGGCGGCAACAATGATGGTGTATGGCAGTGCGCCGTGTTCTCTCAAATTGTTGACAAGAGCAGCGATAGTGGATGCCTTTTGTCCGATGGCAACATAAATACAATATACCGGCTCTCCCTTTTCGTAGAGTGATTTCTGATTGATGATAGTATCAATGGCGATAGCCGTTTTACCTGTCTGACGGTCACCGATAATCAATTCGCGTTGCCCGCGGCCGATGGGTATCATGGAGTCAACGGCTTTGATACCTGTCTGCAGGGGTTGCTTTACCGGTTGACGGTAGATAACACCAGGCGCTTTGCGGTCAAGTGGCATTTCGTATGCGTCAGTAAGGTCAATTTCGCCTTTGCCGTCAATAGCTTGTCCAAGAGGATTGATAACGCGCCCGAGCATGTTGTCATTGACGAAGATGGAGGCGATACGTTTTGTGCGTTTCACCTTCATACCCTCTTTGATATTGCTGGTCGGGCCAAGAAGAATACATCCCACGTTGTCTTCCTCAAGGTTCATGACAATAGCGATAGTACCGTTTTCAAATTCAAGAAGTTCGTTTGCTTCTGCATGACGTAAACCATAGATTCGCGCAACACCGTCGTTGACGGTGAGTACAGTGCCGACTTCGTCAAATTCGATATTGCTGCCGATGTCTTTCAGTTTTTGGAGCAGTACTTCAGATACTTCGCTTGGTTTTATTTTATCTGACATTTTTGAATTTACTTAGTGTTGTTGTGTTTAATATTATTTCTTGAGTTCTGCTTTGATAAGATTCAGTTTCTTTCTCATACTGGCATCCATGCAGTATGTGTCATACTCAAGAATGAAGCCGCCAATGATGTCAGGGTCGATATCAGTCTTAAATTCAACTGTTCCGTTTGTTCTTTCGTTAACTTTAGAACGGAGCTTTTCTTTGGTCTCTTCCGAAACAGGAACAGCGGTTGTAAGTTTGCCGCTGATGATGTTTTTGTGCTGTCGGTAGAGTCTGATGTAAGAGTTGGCGATAGCGTGAAGAGCTTTCTCACGTCCTTCCTGTAGGATGAGAGAGATGAATTTCTCTGTTACGGCACTGATTTCTGTTCCGCAGACTGATTTGATGAGTCCGGCTTTCTCGTTGGTGGAAATCACAGGATTGTCAATTATTTGACAGAGTTGAGGCATCGTGCTGAAATTATCAGATAGCGTGTTCATTTCCGCATATACCTGTTCTTCCTGATGTGTCTCCATGCTGGCTTTAATCAGTGCGCGTGCATATCTTACTGATACAATTCCTGAGTCCATATCAACTGTTATTTTTTAACAGAAATTTCATCCAATAGATTATCGATTACCTGCATTTGAGAAGAGTCGTCACTCAGTTTTTTTCTGATAACTTTCTCTGCAATATGCACGGAGAGTTCTGCTACCTGAGAGCGGATGTCCTGTATGGCGGCCGATTTCTCTGCCTCTATCTGCGCTTTGGCGTCAGCGATGAGTTTGTTGGCTTCTTCCCTTGCATCGTCTTTAGCTTTTGCCACAATCGTGTCATGGGTCGCTTTAGCTGTGTTTAATATTTCAGCCTGCTTTTCCCGTGCCTTTTGCAGAATAGCTTCGCTTTCTTCTTGGATGTGTGCTAACTTTTCCTTTGCTTCAAATGCCTGTTGCAGACTGTCGTCAATGAATTTCTTCCGTTCAAGTACCATCTTTGAAACGGCAGGGAATCCAAAGCGCCACATGATAACAAGCACTATCAGGAAAACCAGAGTCATCCAGAATAGCAGGCCAAAACTGGGCATTAATAACTCCATAGTTAATTTTTATAGGAGGTTCTTACTGCTATTATATGCACATGAAAGATACAACGACTGCAAATAAGGCTACACCTTCAATCAGGGCAGATGCGATAAGCATGTTAACCAATAATTTGTTGATTACTTCCGGCTGACGAGCCATAGCGTCCATTGCGTTGCCGCCGATTTTTCCGATACCGAGACCAGCGCCAATAGCTGACAGACCTGCGCCGAGACCAGCGCCTAATTTTGCTAAACCTGCAGCTGCTTCAGCTGCTAATAAAAATGAAATCATGTTGTTTATTTTTTAATATTATTTTACTGTTAATAATTTTCTGTTTATTCTTCTTCGGGTTCTGTCCGCGCAAGTCCTATAAAGGTTGCGCTGAGCATAGTGAATACGAGTGCCTGGAGAAAGCAGACCAGCAGTTCAAACAGCATCATGATGATACTCAGCAAGACGCTGAAAGAGCCTAATCCATAAAGCCATCCTCTTGACATAGTGGCTGCAACGATAAAGATGATGCACGTTAGTGCAAGTGCTATAGCGTGACCGGCCAGCATGTTGGCAAAAAGACGGATCATCAGTGCGAATGGTTTGGTGAATATGCCGACAAACTCAATCGGTATCATGATGACTTTTACCGGACCGGGCACATTCGGCCAAAAGATATCTTTCCAGTAGTGTCTGTTTCCGCTGAACTGGGTGATAATAAATGTACATAACGCCAGAAAGAATGTTATGGCGATGTTGCCTGTTACGTTCCCGCCGAAGGGTATAAGTCCCATCAGATTGCAGACGAAAATAAAGAAGAATGCGGAGAGGAGGTAGGGACAATATTTCTCATAACCTTTGCCGACGCTGGGTCTTATGATGTCTTCTTGTATGTACATCACCAGCATCTCCATCAGTCCTCTGAATCCTGCAGGAGCCGGGTCGGTGGCTTTGTGCGTGCGGTACCAGCGTGAGGTGTATATGATGATGAAGATCAGCACAAACGCATCTATGAATAGGTTCGCGACGGTTTTGGTGATAGAGATGTCTATGACTGGTTTGTATTCATCTCCTGTCTTTTCAACTATTTTCCCGGAGTATGGTTCTGCTTCTCCTAATGCGAGGTTATATGGACCTTGGCGCATGCCTTGACTGTCGGCTTCTTCCGCAAATTGTGCGCTGGAGAATATATGCCAGCCTGTACTGCTGTATACGATGACAGGCAGGTGGATAACGACAGCTCTGTCTCCCTCGCCGGTGATATGCCATTCATGAGAATCCTTCACATGCTCCAGTACGATGCCGGTGGCATTGATTTTTTCTCCTTCTGCCGCTTTTGCCGATAGTGAGGTAAGGAAGAGTACCAGTATGATTAATATGTTGCTAATGAGTTTCATCTTGTTTCTTTGCTTTCCCTTCAATTTTTATAAAATACAGGGTGTCGAATGACAGCATGATAAAATAGTATATGCAGAAGACTACGGCAAACTGTATTTTCTGTGTCCTGATGTCTTCTGTAAGACAATATGCCAATATGACAAACATGGCTGTTATCAGTCGGAAACCTGTTGCTCCCAGATAAAAGTGAACGACGTATTCTCGCGCGTTTTGCATGATGGCTCTCCATATATAGATAAAGAGCAGACTTACCAGCGTGTTGTATGCCAGTGAGATGATGATAGGTTGCAGGAGGGTTTCCTTACCGGCTACGTTCATATACATAAGTGCTCCCAGTGTTGTTCCCACAAGGATTATAAGCGCGTTCTTTATGTATCGTTTGAACGTATTGTTGATTGTTCCCTCTTCCAACATATATCTTTCTCTTTAGCATTCAACACAAAGGTGTACTTTGTTTTTGATAACTTCAACAAAGCCGCCTGTTATTTCTAATGTGAAGTGACCGTCCTTGGTGGCATAGTCTATAGTGCCTGTTTTCAGCGAAGATATGATGGGAGCGTGGTCGGTGAGTATCTCAAACTGTCCCAGCGTGCCGGGCACGAGTACGCTCTCGGCCATACCGTCATAGACTATTTTCTCAGGAGAAACGATTTTCAACTGTATCATCAGTCTTCTTTTTTATGCTTGTACTTCGGCAATCAGTTTCTTGCCTTTTTCTATCGCTTGTTCTATTGTGCCGACGTTCAGGAATGCCTGTTCGGGCAGATCGTCCAGTTCGCCGTCCAGAATCATGTTAAATCCCTTTATGGTGTCTTCTATGCTGACCATTTCGCCCGGTACACCCGTAAACTGTTCTGCTACAGTGAACGGTTGGGACAGGAATCGCTGCACTCGGCGTGCGCGGTTGACGGTTTGTTTGTCCTCGTCAGAGAGTTCGTCCATACCGAGAATGGCGATGATGTCTTGCAGCTCTTTGTATTTCTGCAGGATTTGTTTTACGCGCTGGGCACAGTCGTAATGCTCTTTACCTACAATCAGCGGGTCGAGGATGCGTGATGTGGAACCCAGCGGGTCTACTGCGGGGTAAATACCCAGTTGGGCTATGCTTCGCGACAATTCTGTCGTTGCGTCCAGATGGGTGAATGTTGTGGCTGGAGCGGGGTCGGTCAAGTCGTCAGCTGGTACATATACGGCCTGGACTGACGTGATGGATCCGGTTTTTGTTGAGGTGATGCGCTCCTGCATTGTTCCCATTTCACTTGCCAGCGTAGGTTGGTAACCTACGGCAGAAGGCATACGTCCCAGCAGAGCCGACACCTCTGAACCGGCCTGTGTGAAACGGAAGATGTTGTCAACAAAGAACAGGATGTCGCCGCCTTGGTCACGAAACTCTTCCGCGATGGTCAAACCTGACAGCGCAACTGATGCACGGGCACCGGGAGGCTCGTTCATCTGACCGTACACCAGGGTGGCTTGTGATTTCTTCAGCTCTTCCGGGTCAACGAGCGATAAGTCCCATTTTCCCTCAGCCATAGCTTTCTTGAATTTCTCGCCATATTTGATGACGCCTGATTCTATCATTTCCCTGATAAGGTCGTTGCCTTCACGGGTACGCTCGCCTACGCCGGCAAATACGGAAAAGCCGTTGTGCCCTTTGGCGATATTGTTAATCAGCTCCATGATGAGTACGGTCTTGCCGACACCGGCACCGCCGAAGAGGCCAATCTTGCCGCCTTTGAGGTAAGGCTCCAGCAGGTCAATGACCTTTATGCCTGTGGCAAGCATTTCTTTTGACGTAGACAGTTCTTCAAATTTTGGAGCCTCGCGGTGGATGGGGTATGGGTTTTCCTGAGTCATCGCGCTCATGCCGTCAATAGGCTTGCCGATGACGTTGAGCATACGGCCTTTTATCTGTTCGCCTGAAGGCATCGTGATGGGACTGCCGGTCGGGATGACTTCCATTCCCCGCTGCAATCCGTCTGTGTTGTCCATCGCAACAGCACGGACTGTGTCTTCTCCGATGTGCTGCTGTACTTCTATGATGAGTTCTCTCCCGTCAGGGCGCACAACTTTCAGCGCATCGTATATCTTGGGCAGAACTTTCTCGGCATTCTGACCGCTGGTCTCGAAATACACATCAATAACTGGTCCGATAATCTGGGAAATACGTCCGTTTATTTGTGACATGTGGTAATTTTTATTTTATGTTGTTATTATTTTGTTTGACCTATTTTTATATAACGATAAGCAAAGGTAAGCATTTCTTGCCGAATGGCATTGATTGTGTTTTCTAAAAAACTGAAAATTTCTTTTAAACCTGCACCTTTCTGTCCGCAAGTTTTGTTTCAGGACTCGTTTTTTCGCCACTCATACCCTGAAGGTGATGACTTCTGAGTCGCGTGTGCGGCACATGGCCGGTATTTCTCCGTTGATGAGGCCTATTTCATAAGTGTCGATACCGTTTTCCGCATAGAGCGAGTCTGATTCTATGCATAGGGTGGTGTGGCCCTGTTGCATTATTTTCTTGCCGGGATACAGTGTCTGCAGTTTGTCAAAGGCTGCGCTGCAGTATTTCTCCATCTTGTCCTGTTCTTCATCGCTGTAGAACTTTGAAAACACGAAAAAGTCGTTACCGTTATCCATGATGATTTTGTTTGTACAAAAATATAAAAATAATGTGAAATGAATGTGATATACAAATATTCATTATCTTTACAACAAAATTATGCAACAATAAAATAATACGACTATGACAGCGATACAAGGTTTTTTGGATTTTTTAGATGAGTCTCCGGTGAATTTTTTAGCTGTGTCAACTGTAGCAAGACATCTGGAAGAGGCCGGATTTGAACGTGTGGATGCTTCCGCTCCGTTGTATAATATTCAGCCGGGCGATGTGTTTTATTGTACGAAGAACGATTCGTCCATTTATGCTTTCCGCATGGGCAGGGAACCGTTGGGCGAGGCGGGCTTCCGGCTGATATGCGCCCATTGTGATTCTCCCACGTTCAGGATTAAGCCCAATGCTGAGATGAAGGGCGACGGCGGCGTGGTGAAGCTGAATACGGAGGTCTATGGCGGCCCGATTTTATCTACCTGGTTTGACCGTCCCTTGAGTCTTGCCGGCCGTGTGATATTGCGGACCGACGACCCCCTGCATCCGCTGACGCGCCTGCTCCATATCAGGCAGCCGCTGCTGCAAATCCCTAATCTGGCCATTCATTTCAACCGACAGGTTAACGACGGTGTCAAGCTCAGCAAGCAGAAGGATATGTTGCCTGTTGTCGGCATTATCACGTCGGAGCTGGAAGAGGAAAACCTGTTGCTTCATGTCATCGGCGACGAACTGGGTGTCGATATTGACGACATTATGGATTTTGACTTGTATTTGTATGATGTCACACCCGCGTGCCTTTTCGGCGTTCATCAGGAGTTTATTTCGTCAGGTCGCCTGGACGATTTGTCTATGGTTCATGCCGGCATGACGGCACTCATCGATGCCCAGCCGGATATTCCCGAAGTGACCCAGGTGCTGGCGATATTCGACAACGAGGAGACCGGCTCGCTGACCAAGCAAGGGGCGGGGAGTCCTTTCCTCAGTTCTTTGCTGCAGCGTATTTGTCTCAATCAGGGCGGGACTCTGGAGGACTATTATTGTGCGGTGGAGAAGGCGTTTATGATATCAGCCGACAACGCCCACGCCTGGCATCCCAATTATTCGGAGAAGTATGACCCGACAAATCATCCTGTGATGGGCGGCGGTCCCGTGATTAAGTTTAATGCGGCGCAGAAGTATGCCAGCGACGCCGTCTCTGCGGCTGTCTTCGCCGGCGTATGCGAGAAGGCGGGTGTGCCTTGTCAGCGTTTTGTCAATCACAGCGACGTGGCGGGCGGAAGCACTTTGGGCAATATCCTTGCTTCGTCGCTTCCTCTCCGAGGTGTCGATATGGGCAATCCTATATGGGCTATGCACAGCGCCCGTGAGACCGGTCATGTGAAGGACCACGAATATTGCATCAGGGCATTTACCGCTTTTTACGAGTTGGCTTAGCTATTTCGCCTCAAGATACCATATACCGCTGTCGTAGATTTTGACAAGTTGCGGATTGATACCTTGATTGATGAGCCACTGGCCGCTGAATGTCTGACCGTCGCCCCAGAATGAGGGCGTGTCGGTGTTGAGTTCAGTGATGCTGTAGCTCTTGTCTTTATCCAGACCATACAGCCTGATCAGGGGCTTGCGCGCTCTGCCCTGATACTTGATGCAGTAGGCGAAGACTACGGCGCGTGTCTTGTCCTTGGAGACATACATCAGTGCATAGTGGTCGCCGTCGTAGGGCGATACTAAGCGGTACAGGTCGCCCTGTTCAACCAAATCACGGAAACGCTTATACGAGGCGATGGCTCTCTGCGCATAGGCGCGGTCATCGGCCGACATCTTCTTGGGTTGCAGCTCCATGCCCAGACGTCCTGCCGAAGCTATGTCAAAGCGGAACTTCAGCGGTGTGACGTTGTTGGTCTGGTGGTTGGGTACGTCAGAGACGTGCGAGCCTGTGGTGCAGGCGGGATAGATCATGTTGGTGCCGTATTGTATGAATACGCGCGACAGCCCTTCCGTGTTGTCGGATGTCCACACTTCGTCAAAGTAGTTCAGCGCACCGTAGTCCACCCTGCCGCCGCCGCTGGAACACGACTGTACGATGACGTCAGGATATTTCGCACGCAAGCGTTTCAACACGCTGTACAGTCCCTGTATGTAATCAACGTAAAACTTGCTTTGCTCACGCAGGAACGATGAACCGAAGCTCTCTACGTGTCTGTTGCAGTCCCATTTGATGTAGTCAATCTTGTTGACTGCCAGTTGCATCGTCTCGTCGAAGACGTTAAAGACGAAGTCCTGTACTTCGGGGTTGCAGAGGTCCAATAGCCATTGGTTTCGTGTCGTCGTGGCTTCACGTCCGGGCGATTTTACTATCCATTCGGGATGTTTTTTTGCGAGGTTGCTCTTGGGGTTGACCATTTCCGGCTCAATCCATATACCGAATTTCAGACCTTTTTTATGGGCGTAGTCGGCGAGGTATTCTATGCCTTCCGGTATTTTTTTTGTGTTCAGTTGCCAGTCGCCGAGTCCCTGCCGGCTGGAGTTGCGCGGGTAGTCTGTGCCAAACCATCCGTCGTCGAGGACGAACATCTCCAGCCCCATCGCTGCCGCATCGTCAATCATGCCTGTCAGGACCGGTGTGGTGAAATCAAAATAAGCGCCTTCCCAACTGTTGAGCAGGGTGGGAGCCATTCTGCCGTGCGAGTAGAGGTCGTATTTTCTCGCCCAGTCGTGCAGGTTGCGGCTTGCCTGTCCGGCTCCTGCGCACGAGTATGTCCAGATCATGTCCGGCGTGATAAACGACTCGCCTTTCTTCAGCGGGTAGGCGCAGGCGTGCGGATTGATGCCGCTGATGATGTTCAGGCGGTCAAATTCGTCTATCTGGAACGACATCTTGTAGTTGCCGCTCCAGACGAGTGCGCCCGCTATGACCTCGCCGTGATTCTCGTCAAAGTCTTCGGTGTCGAGGCTGAGCATGAACGACGGGTTTTCGGTATGCGTGGTGCGGACACCCATTTTGTTGTCAATGATTTTTGTGCCGTGGGTGAGCTGTTCGTGCTCTGTCTGCATCTCGCCGGCCCACGCGCCGTGAAAATGGGTGAGAAGATATTTGCCCGCTTTGAGGTTGATGCACGACGACGCATAGTTCTCCAGCGTGACGGTCTTGCCGCCCTTGTTCGTTATCTCCGTGTGTGCGGTGATGACATCTTCTTTTTGGTATGCCGTGTATGTCAGCGTCACCTCCAGTGCAGTCTTGGGGTCGCGCAGGATGATGTCTGTCTGCTCTACGCCCTTCTGCGGGACCGATGTCTTGTGCGAAACGTATTTCAGCTCCGTGTTGGCGTCGGTGTCGGCATACTTCACCGACAGGGCGGGTTCGTTGTAATAGCGTCCGCCCCGGGCGGGATAGGCCATAGGGTCGGTGCCGTAGTCCACGCGCCGGTAACTGTTGTAGTTGCCATATTGGCTGGCGTCGCCTGTGGGCAGGCCGTAGTGCATGAACATGAGGTCACCCGTGTCGTTTTTCTCAAGCACGATACTTGTGTTCTCCGTATTGATGCTGATGAACAGCTTCTCTGCCGCGCGGGCCGACAGGCTCAGCGCAAA
Source organism: uncultured Bacteroidales bacterium (assembly GCA_902766625.1). GTDB lineage: Bacteria > Bacteroidota > Bacteroidia > Bacteroidales > Bacteroidaceae > UBA6382. The sequence goes on from CACXEH010000118.1 coordinate 30,244, forward strand.
AGCAATAAAGATGAAAATGAGCAGTCTGATGTGATGGATCATGTAGCGGTAATTTGTCTTTGTTTGTCTATACAAAGATAATAAATTTTACGCTGTTTTTAGCCTTTTGCTGTGTTAAAAATGAAATTTATTTTGCGCTTCCCGCGATTTTTTTTCATTCTGCGGAACGGGTGCGGATGTCGTGCGTTTTTCAACATTATCACGGCGCGATGTTCTCCGTTCCAAAGGCTGGAACGTAAGTTCTATTGGCCGGAACGTATGTTCCATAGTTTGGAATCTATGTTCCGGTCTGTGGAACCGAGCAGCCTGCGAGGCACCTTGATGCCGGCTTTGCGCTGTGCCCCCGACAGGAAGCGGTGTAATAAATATACAATCCGACCGATAGAAATAAATAAAAATTTACAGACATTTTGGTGATTATTTAAAAAAATAGTGTAGCTTTGCGTGTATATTGGTTTTAACTATTTAACTATTAATTCATAGACATTTTTTTACAAACTTAATTTTTCAAACTTATGAAAAAAATGATCATGTGGGTGATGGCCGCCACCCTCGTTTGCGGCACAAGTGTGTTCACGTCATGTTCGTCGGACGACGACAACGACTTTGAACGCGACCTGCCCGAGAAAATTATCGGCAAGTGGATGCTAAACGATTTAGACGGTAAGGCGTGTCCTACCAACTTGAAGGCTGTCCTGACATTCTTGTCACCGACGAAAGCTTACGGCAGTCTTTCTGACTACTATAGCGAGTCGTGGAACAACCATGCGTTAGCCGACGTCGCGATTAACGGTAAAAATGTAACGCTTACAGCGAATGAAAATGAATATACCACACATGTAACGGAAGCGACAATCTCATCCATTACAGATAAAGACATGCTGTTGGGGTCCTCTTGGAAAGTCTATGTTCGCGATAAAATGGTGATTAATGAGATTCACGAATCGGAGCGTTATGTCCGTGTCCCCAACGACTATGAGGGTGATATCATTGGCACATGGGAAGGCAGGGTGACCAGCGCAGAGGACGAGCACACCGATGGCGAACTGCACCGCTGGGAGTATAAAGCCGACGGCACCTACGTTTACTATAGTCAGGTGGACGGTCAATGGACGTCGGGTACCGATTACCTTTCCGACTATTTTGTTGATGGCATCTTGCTCTGCACCCGCTGGAAGAAGACGGCCGACAGTGAAGAACTGCGCGAGTGGTGGGAGATAGAGAGCATCAAGGACGGCGTGATGAAATGGACGGCCCTGCGTATGCGTGATGACGGCACGACCTACACCGCTACCTTCCAGATGACGAAGGTAGAAGAGGATGCTCTCGATTAGTCACCGGTTGGCACACA
>CACXEH010000119.1 GCA_902766625.1 uncultured Bacteroidales bacterium
CGCAAAAAGCTTGATGAATACTACAACTGTTCTGACCATCAGCGCAAAGAGCAACTGAAGCAAGAAATTATAGAAAACGTCAAGCAGTGGATCAGGGAGCAGAGCATGGCGCCGGAGTGCGTGGAGTCGCTCACCACACACGACACGGACGTCAAGCCTCATGTGATGGAATTTTGAAATAACGCCCGGTATCAAACGCTGCACGTCTGTTCCCTTAAAGTCGTTATCAGCCCTTCCATCGGGGATAAAATGAGTCCTCCGGGTGACGGTCCGAATTGTCATCCGTGAAATCAAAACGGGCAAAGCGTCCGGGCATCTGCCGAAAAAATCAAAAAAATATTTCCGCAGACAGAAAAAAAGACACACAAAAAAATTGTTGTAATGTTGAAAATTAGTACCTTTGCACGCCGATTATTATCAAACGGGCAGAAATGCCCGTAGCAGTATTGTGTCTTGAAGTATATCCTCTTTTGGCCGAGAGGTATGCGGAAAGGCGCGGAACATATGTAGTAAACAAATAAAATTAAATTAAAAAGTGAACACTTTAAGTTACAAGACAATCTCCGCCAACAGTGAAACTGTGGACAAGAAATGGGTTGTTGTAGATGCAACAGACCAGATACTTGGCCGTCTTGGCTCTAAGGTAGCCAAAATTCTCCGCGGAAAGTACAAGCCAAATTTCACACCCCATGTGGATTGTGGCGACAATGTTATCGTTATCAATGCCGAAAAGGTAAAACTTACTGGTAACAAGTGGAATGACAGAGTATACCTTCGTTATACAGGTTATCCAGGCGGTCAGCGCGAAATGACTCCGGCACAATTGCTGGCTAAGCCCAACGGCGCAGACAGACTTATGAGAAAAGTAGTAAAGGGCATGTTGCCAAAAGGTCCGCTCGGTGCGAAATTGCTCGGCAACCTGTATGTATATGCAGGCAGCGAACACAAACACGAGGCACAGAACCCCGAAGTTATTGACATTAATCTGTATAAATAATCATGGAAGTTGTAAATGCATTAGGTAGACGTAAGAGCGCAGTCGCTCGTGTCTATATTACAGAAGGTAGCGGCAAGATTACCATTAATAAAAGAGACATAGAGGATTATTTCCCCTCTCCACTGTTGCGCTATGTCGTTAAACAGCCGCTGGAGGCTCTTGACGCATTGGAGAAATATGACATCAAACTGAATATCTTTGGCGGTGGCTTCACCGGTCAGTCTCAGGCAGCCCGTTTGGCTATAGCACGCGCATTGGTCCTGATTAATGCGGAAGACAAAAAGCTCCTCCGTTCCAAGGGCTTCATGACACGTGACTCACGTGAGGTTGAGCGTAAGAAACCGGGTCGTCCAAAGGCACGTCGCAGATTCCAGTTCAGTAAACGTTAATACCGCAGGACTGGAAGAGTTTAGTATCTAAACGTTTGAGATTTCATCAGGAACTACTTGAACGCTGGTTTAGAAAACAAAAAAGAAAGTAAACAATTAAAACAAACAAAATGTCAAGAACAAATTTTGAACAATTATTAGAGGCTGGTTGCCATTTCGGCCACTTAAAAAGAAAATGGAATCCAGCAATGGCTCCTTATATCTTCATGGAGCGCAACGGAATTCACATCATAGATTTGCACAAAACAGTAGTCAAAATAGACGAGGCAGCAAATGCACTGAAGCAAATCGCGAAATCCGGTAAGAAAATTTTATTTGTAGCTACTAAGAAACAAGCCAAGGAGGTTGTCGCTCAGAAGGCAACTTCAGTAAATATGCCATACGTTATCGAGCGTTGGCCGGGCGGTATGCTGACAAACTTTGCCACCATCCGCAAGGCTGTCAAGAAGATGGCTAATATTGACAAACTGGTACAAGACGGTACATTTGCCAACTTGTCTAAACGTGAGATTCTCCAGATTACGCGCCAGCGCGCTAAGTTGGAAAAGAACCTGGGCTCTATTGCCGACTTGACCCGTCTGCCGTCTGCCCTGTTCGTGATTGACGTTTACAAAGAGGCTATCGCCGTTCATGAGGCAAACCGCTTGGGCATACCTGTATTCGGTATCGTAGATACCAACTCAGATCCCAAGAACGTGGACTTTGTCATTCCTGCAAACGATGATGCCACAAAGAGTCTGGAGGTCATCCTTGACGCTTGCTGCGCTGCTATCGCAGAGGGTCTTGAAGAACGCAAGGTAGAGATGGCCGATGCAGCTGCAGCTGAAGCTCAGGCTGAAGCAGAAAAGGCTGAAGC
>CACXEH010000120.1 GCA_902766625.1 uncultured Bacteroidales bacterium
ACTGAAGACTTCACTTTCTTGTGGGTGAGTGATTTTCAGTACCCGTCGACAGATTAAAACTCCTCTTACAATGCATGCCCTCTGCCGTATCCTGACCGGATACAGGAGGAGTGATGTGTCATTTTAGCCCGGTATGTTCTCCGTTCCATAGGTTGGAACATATGTTCCAACGGACTGAACTTACATTCCAGCCAATGGAATCTACATTCCGGCCTATGGAACGGAGAATATACCGACGGAAACTGCGCAAGCCGAACGGGGATATAGAATATGATGAATCCTGCAGACATGTATAGATGTCTGCAGGATTCATCATTAAAAGTTACTGAAAAACTGAAGAGAAATGCCGGATGAACGTGATTTTAGTCAAACTATCGGATATGATAAGTTCATCCAACAGGTGTCCAACATAACTCTATACCCAGGATCTTTTGCGGAAAATAAACAAGGACACTCCTGAGACAATAAGGGAGATGAGGCAGGCAAGGGGGAAACCCCACCATGCGCTCTCCATGCCGTTGATAAGATTCATGCCAAACAAACTTGCTATCAAGGTAGGGAACATGAGTATGATGGAGTAGGATGTCATTGTCTTCATGACACTACTCATGTTGTTGTTAATGATGTTGGCATATGTGTCCATCGTGGTATCAAGAATGTTGGAATAGATATTTGTCGTTTCCCGTGCCTGGTTCATCTCAATGGTAACATCTTCTATCAGGTCTGCGTCAAGTTCATCGACGGGAAGCTTGAATTTCAGTTTGGATAGCAGTGTCTCATTACCACGGATGGAAGTGATGAAATAAGTCAGGCTATCTTGCAGGCGTAACAAACCAATGAGGTCGTCATTACTGATTTTATGGTCAAGTTTGCGCTTGGCCTCTTCTATCAGTGTATTGATCTGCTTTAGTCGTTTCAGATACCATACGGCGGCTGAATAAAACAATCGGAAGGTTAAATCAACAGAATCGATAAAGCCTACGTTGCGCTTTTGTTGATAGGAAACGAAGTCAATCATCATATTGGTTTCCCAGTTGCATACGGTAAGGCATATGTCTTTTTTTATGATGATGCCCATCGGTACGGTGGTGTGGGGCGTCCTGGAACGGATTTCCTTCACGTATGGGATGCGTAGGATGATAAGCACCCAGCCGTCATCAAAGTCATAACGTGAGCGTTCGTCCTTATCCTTAAGGTCTTCCAAAAAATAGTCTGGGATTTTGAGTTCGTTGAGAAGATATTTTTCGTCTTCTTCGTTTGGACATGTAATCTGTATCCAGCAGTTTGGCTGCCATTCTCTTAACGCGCTAACCGTCTTGTTTATATTCCAAAATGTTCGCATTGTGTATTCCTCCAAATGTTTATGAGTAAGAACAGAGTGAACACACGTCGGTGAACATTCCGTCCTATAATTCTAAGTTTTCCGCGTAATAATCGTCCATAAAAGTTTCTAAAATATTTTGATGGTGCAAAAGTAAGGAAAAACATTTAAAAACTTTGCAGTACGTCATCTTTTTTTGTCATTTTTTTGTTTGTGTGATATATTTTCCACCCGAAAGAAGCAACGATGATACTCATCAGCGGACTTATATAGTTAAAGAAGCAGAAGGGCAGATAAGTTAAAGTCGATACCCCCAACACGGTGCTTTGGGTCAGGCCGCATGTGTTCCAGGGAATCAGTACGGAGGTAACTGTGACACCGTCTTCGGTAGTCCGGCTGAGCAGTCTCTTCTCCAAGCCCATATTTTTGTAGGCATCTTTGTACATGTTCGCGGTGATGATGATGGATAGGAATTGGTCGCCAGTCGCAATGTTCATGAGCAGGCCTGTGCCGATAGTGGAGGAAACCAGTCCGACCGTGTTCTTGACAAACTGTAGTATGGTCATTGTGATGCTCTGCAACATCTTGCTGGCAACCATTACGGCACCGAATATCATAGCGCAGATAATCAGCCAAATGGTATTAAGCATGCCGCTCATTCCTCCGGTGGAAACAAGATCATTGACGGCTTTGCTTCCTGTTTCGAGTGACGTACTCTGGCTGAACATAATGATGATGCCTTTTAATAAAGACAAATCGTTATGGTCGCCTGCTATGGTATGTAATATGTCGGGCTGAAGTATCACCGTACAGATGGCGCACATTATAGACGAGGCAAACAACGTGACCAATGACGGAATTCCCTTGGCAATGAGAATTGCTGTGAGGAGCGGTATAACGAGTGTCCACAATGAAATATTAAATGTAGATGCCAGATGTGTGGTGTATTCATGTATGTGGGTTTCTCCCATGCCAGACATCAGTAATCCGGCAATTAAGAAGATGACGAGCGAAATCGTGAAGGACGGTATTGTGGTGAAAAGCATGTAGCGTATATGCGTAAACAACTCCGTGCCGACAGAAGCTGATGCCAAAATTGTTGTGTCACTGAGTGGTGATATCTTGTCACCGAAATAAGCCCCCGATATGATAGCTCCTGCCGTCCATGCCACAGAAATGCCTAAAGCTTCACCGATGCCCATCAGAGCAACGCCAATAGTGGCTATTGTTGTCCATGAACTGCCGGTCATCACTGATACAAGTGCACAGATAAGACACGTCATGACCAAGAAAAACTTTGGACTCATGATTTGGATGCCATAATAGACAAGGGTCGGAACAATACCGCTAATCATCCAAGACGCTGAAAGCATTCCAATCAACAGAAGAATGACAATAGCTATGGCAGAGTTACCGATAGTGTTGATAATTTCTTCTTCAAAGGCCTTCCACGGATATTTGTAGAACCCTACGGAAATGGCTATGCATAATGCCGTACCAAAAAGTAGGGAAATCTGACTGCTTCCCAACAGAGCATCATTACCAAATATCCAAATAGACAGCGAGATGAGAATAATCAGTGTAGCAAGAGGTATCAACGATACCAATGGATGTGGCAGTTTTTTCATATTCCTTCTATGACAGGGTGTTGCTTACTCATGGATGTATCCGTCGTCTTTGATGTTCCACAATGTGCTGACTAAAATGCCGCCTATAAGGGCGACGCCAGACATGAGGATGTAGAGGTTTCCCCAGCCGAACTGATCAGAAAACCAGCCTAAGCCAATACCTGTGAATAGAACTGAGGCGTAACTCATCAAGCCGATAAAACCTACGGCTGACGCAGCGGCCTTTTTTGTGGCCTGTTTGAATGCAACCACACCGAGCAGTACCTGTGGTCCGTAAAGGAAGAATCCAGCTAAAGCGAGAACAAGCAGAAAAAACACAGGACTGATGGTATCAGGGAGAAAGTGCAGGATTATCATGCAAATGGCGACGAGTATCATGTTTATTGCACAGACTCTTTGTGCCTTACCGGCAAATATGTGATCAGATATCCAGCCTGCCGCAATCATTCCAAAACATCCTGCAGCCTCAAAGATGCCGATTGTCCAGCCTGCAAGTTCTGGTGAGAGAGGGTTGTCGCGCTGTTGGAGAAATGTAGGGCCCCAATCTAAGATGGCGAAACGCACAATATAGACAAAAAGATCTGTCAGGGCAAGTGTCCAAATGATGGGATTGGCAAAGACCTTTTTGCGGAGATATGCTTTGAAAGCCTGAGGGCTGTCATCGTTGTCAATCTCTGTTTTTGTGTTTGGCAACTCTGGCAAACCGACGGAACTTGGGCTGTCACGCAAAGTGAAAAGGATAAAGAAAACACCTGCTGCAGCGATTATGCCGGGAACCCAAAAACAATAGCGCCAGTCATTTGTCGTTGCGATAAGATAACCACAGAGTATAGATACGATACCTGCGCCAATGGAGTGGGAAATATTCCATACAGATGCTTTTGTCGCCAATTCGTTCTGCGGAATCCAATGTACCTGCAATCTGTTACATGGTGCCGCACCGCAGCCCTGGAAAACATTGTTGAGAATCAGCAGAATTCCCATGATGACAATCATAGTGTTGATAAAGTCGGCGCCCTGAGTGTCACCTGTGATTAATGTACTGAGTTTGTCGCTCCAACTGAAAATAAAGTTGAGCAAGACACAGACAGAAAGGCCTATAACCAGATGCCAACGTGCATTGGCTCTGTCTGCAATAATGCCGTTGACCAGTTTTGAGATACCGTAGATGATTCCTACGAGCGACAAAATGATGCCGAAACTGGTGTTAGTGATGCCATATTCATTTGACAGGGCAGGCATGGCAAAAGAAAAGTTCTTCCGCACGAAATAGAACATGGAGTAACCTATCATCGAACAGATGATGACACGCCATTGCCAGTAATTAAATGATTTAGTGGTTTTCATTATCTGAGTGATTTCAAAGTTTTTCGGTCAGTCGGGAGTCCTATCCACTGGGCCGGATAGTCGGTTTCAATGAGGTCAGGCTGATCTACCAGCGTTCGGAGATAAGCCGTACGGCGATTGCGTTCATTGGAAATCTTGTCATCGCTTTGTGTGACGGAGACGATGATCATGACGCCTCTGTCATGAAGTTTTTTGTATAGGTCCTTTAACCTCGGGTCCATAGACGTGCGGCTTGATGCGATAATGTGGTCCCAAGGTACAGGGCTCGCCTCAATGGCATCAAACTGCTCCTGAGAACTTACTTCCATACAGAACATAAGGTCATGCACGCCTGCATTCCAGTACATCATCATTTCATCCATTGACCGCGGACAAACAAACATATTGTGATACTTGGACCAGTCACCGCCAGGCAGAAATTGTTTGATGAAATATTTCATAGCGCGATCTTTTTCGGCTTGGCTGATGCCTTTGGTGTTCATATATTTGTTGTCGAAGTTGAAAGCTACTTTTCCTTTACCCCATTCCAGCACCTCAAGCAATGTCGGAATTTTATATTTGGTCACATTGCCATTACGGTCAACAAGATTGAATTGTTGTAATTCTTCGTATGTATAATCAGCGACACGCCCTTTGCCGTTGGTTGTGCGGTCTATTGTCATGTCGTGCATGAGTACCATGATGGAATCTTTTGTAAAACTGAAGTCCAATTCTATGAATGTTGGCATTTGCCGGACCGTTTTTTCGCATGAAGCGATGCAGTTTTCGGGATAACCCTCCTGCATGCCACCACGGTGAGCGGATATAATGATGTCTCTGTCGGGATAGTAATGAAAATATGCCTGCATGTCTTTAAATGAAGTGATGTTGACATGATTATTTTTATCCGGAACTGGATAAGGTTTGTTCTTCTTTGCTGTCATGCTGCATACCCCAAGACATAGGCACATGACGAATAGTTGGAAATGTTTCATTGGTGGAATAAATTATATGCTTCTGTAATCTGTTGAATGACGACAGGACTTGTCTGTCCTGTGATTTCTGTAATGGCCTGAGATAATCCTTTTTGGAGAATAAGTTGTCTAATCTCTTCGCATTGTGGGTCTCCGCTGATATCTTCTGACATTCCTGCAGCGATTGCAAGTGAAAGTTTGTCGGTTGGGAGGTGAGAAGATAACGCCATGGAGATGGGATAAGAGAAATAGAGCTTAGGTCCTAATTTACGTTTAGGGTCGTGTCCAACACGGCTTGTCAAATCTTTTATATAGGGATTGGCGAAGCGCCCTAATACAATATTGATATAATTCTCATGTGCTTGACGGTCAAAATGGAATTTGGCAATCAGGGCATCTCCGCTTTGTCTCATGATGTCTGTTACTGTAGCTTTGAGTTTAGCGTCATCAAGGCACTCATGAATATATGTGTATCCACTGATGTTGCCTAAGAAGGCCGTTGCGCAATGTCCGGTGTTGACGGTAAAGAGCTTGCGCTCTATATGTGCAGTCAGGTCGTCAGTAAGATGTAGTCCTGGTATGTCTGGCAGTGTTTCTTTGAGTTGTTTCTTGTCGACATTCCATTCGTAGAAGGCTTCAACTGCTACCTCCAGCTGATGACTATATGTAGTAATTGGCACAATGCGGTCTACAGAGCTGTCTGCGAAACCGATATATCTGTCAGCCCAAGTTTTCTCCTCCTCGCTCAGGAGTCCGTATACCATAGTTTTGAGCAGGCTGGTTGCCCGTATGCCATTTTCGCATGCCACGATATTCATGGGAGCCGTATTCTGTCTCGTTTTTCTGTGTTTTATGCCGTTGGCTATAGTAGGTGCAATGGCAGGAAGCACTTTCATACTCACGGCAGTAGTGGCGATGTCTGCAGATGTAAAAATATCAAGAAGTTCCTCCGAATCTGTGTGAACGGCACTTATACCGTCTATAAGTTCGTCATACCTGTTGATGTCAAGAATGTGGACAAGATATTGTTTCTCGGTGTTAATAAGGTCAATGAGCTGTGGGTTTACATCGGCGAAGCAGATGTCGTATCCCGATTTTCTCAATACTGCACCGATAAAACCTCTGCCGATTTTTCCGGCACCAAACAGAAGGGCTTTCATGTCTGATTATTTTCTCAGTTTTTTGATAACGGGCAGCAATAGATCCTCCATGACTGCATATCCTTCTGCGTTAGGATGCACACCGGGATTATCCTTGGCGTAACTGTCTTTCATGGCTGTGCCTTCAGTGTTAACCATAGCGTTGAAGTAGTCTACATAGGGGATTTTGTTTTCTTGAGCGTAAGTTTTTACCCGTGCGTTCAGATGACGTATTTTGTCTATGGCCCCTGTAATACTCATGCGCCACTTAAAACCTGAGGCAGGGAGGCATGATGCCAAGATTACTTTAATGCCGTTGTATTTTGCCAGTTCCACCATTGATACGACATTCTCAAAAGTGCGTGTTTCATCATAAGGTCCCGTATTCTCCGCAATATCATTTGTACCATAATTGATGACAACGACTGCGGGCTTGAGGTTAATCACGTCTTGGCGAAAGCGCAAAAGGAATTGGTAGCTGGTCTGGCCGCTTATGCCCCGGCCTATCAGATTATTGTTTTTGAAAAAGTCAGGTCGTGTTTTGGGCCATGCGTCAGTGATGGAGTTACCAAAGAGTATAACCCGTTTTTCCTTCTTTTCGGGTGCTCCTAACTGTGCATTGGCATCGGCGTAACGTTTAAACTGTGCAAACTCATATTTTTGAGCTATTAGTGTAGGGGCGGCAAGGAGAAAAGCCAGCCCAAAAAGAATTAATTTGCGAGATGTCATGTTTTGTATGAATTAAAAGTTCCGTTTATAATTTCCTCAGTTTAATGCAGTCTATTGCCGGCATCGCTTTTTTGCACGACAGTGTTATTGTATTGTAACCTTTTCGCAATGTGATTTTTCCGTTGGGTGTTGTCTCGCGTCCGTTCAACGTCAAAATGATTTCGCCTGTTTCTGTATTTTGTGATGTGGTGAAGGTAGAGATGTCAATTTTATACTCTCCACCTTTGAAGGAATATATGTCATTCCATTCTATGGTATTGCCTTCTCCGCCCAGACCATCGGCAACCATTTTTCCCGATGCCTCATCAATCGGACGATAGTTGGGGCCTGCAGCAATAGCCGTGAATCGTGGCATAAATGCCCATTCGGCTTCATATTTGGTTTGTTCAACGCGCTTTCCTGTGACTTTAAGCATTTTCACGCCATGTGCCGGTACTGTCATCACAATCAAGTCAGCAGGTTCTAAGTTGGTATGCTTCAGTAGGTCTCTTACTTTCATCTTACCTGCGTATCCTAATTCTCCTGCGCTGACAGAAATGCTTTGGGGTAAGTCCGTGGGATTATAAAGAGCGACAGCCCGCTGAGGTCCTTCGCGCTTGATTATATCTTTCGCGAAGACATAGGTGTCACCTTGATGTTGCACAACATGCGCCTGTAGTCCCAATGGGTCTTGATCAAGGGCTATCAGCTCCTTGTTTTTCAGTAAGTTCAGTGAACGCTGCGGTATACCTTCAATCTTGCACCCTATCAGCAGAGGTGATGCCATGATGCACCATATACCGAAGTGAGCGTCTTCCTCGTCATCGTTCAGATAGTCTTTAGTGATATCGAAGGCACTTTTGCCTCCAAGTCCAGACTGGTTGCCTTTGTAGCCTATGGCTAACATATCCATGTCATTGTAGTGTCCGTTCCGGGCATAGGCCGACAGATACATATTCTTTGCTATGATACCGCTCACGGATTTCCAGTTGGGGCGGATGTCGCCTGTTGTACGCCATGAGTCACCGACCTGCTCTACCCAAGTGCCTGGATATGCCCAGCGACATATGTTGATGGATATGGGCTTGTGGGCTGTAGCATCAATGTTGCGGCGTATTTCTTTGTAGCGGGCCTCTTCGTCCAGTTTAGCATGCCTGCCACCGCAATAGTCTATTTTGATGAAGTCAAAGTCCCATTCATTGAAATAGAGTTCCGCATCCTGCACATCGTGGCGGTACAGTCCGGCACCTATGCCTATGGTGTCCCGATTATATTGTGACCCGCAAGTGTTGTCGCCCGCATCAGAGTATATGCCGGCTTTCATGCCCAAGCTGTGGATGTGGTCTACGACACCCTTCATTCCATTTGGAAATCGTGTGGCATTGGCTGTCATTTTGCCCTCTGCTGTCCTTTTGCCAAAGAAACCGTCGTCAATGTTGATTTGGGCATAGCCGGCATCCTTCAAACCGCTTTTTACCATTTGGTCAGCCTGAAATTTGATGATAGAGTCGGAGATGTTTACCATATACGCATTCCAGCTGCTCCAACCCATCAGTGGCAACTTGATTCTGTCTTTGGCGCAGACCGTCAAGCACGCTATGAAGAAGAGGATGAATAAAACAGGTTTCATATGTGTTTCGATATAGTTTATTTGTTAAATCCTTTTGCGGTGAGGAATTCCCATATACGGTCCAGATAAGTGTAGCTGCCAGTGCAGGGATGAGCCTTGGCCTGGAAGCAGTGAGGGCGCAAGGCCAGTGTATGGAGTTCGCTCTGTATGCCCATACTACGCATTTTTTCCCATGTCTTGACAGAGTTCATGGCAGCCCATCCGTCGGCATCGCCATGAACGAAGAGCATGGGTGACGTCTTCAGGTCAAAAGAGAAGTCTGGTACCAGCACATCGCTATCTTCATTGCCACCGTTGGTGTTAGGCTGCATTGCGCCGTCGGTCAGTGCATAGGCCGGATAGATGCCGATGCCCCATTGTACATTGCAGGGTTGTTTGTCTATATCGTCAATCGGCAGATACGACTGGTGCATAGATGAGGTGACACCCATCAGTGTGAGGTGACCGCCGGCAGAACTGCCCATGATGCCAATCCTGTCAGGGTCTAAACCGCGTTTTGTCGCTTCGCTGCGCACAATCCTGATGGTGCG
>CACXEH010000121.1 GCA_902766625.1 uncultured Bacteroidales bacterium
ATAATTCCATCAAATTCTCCGAACTCGGATTTGTTGAATTAACAAGATAAACATTATGCCCTCTGATAGACTCTTCATATCTCACACAGAACTCACCGTCAGAGAAATGTGTCACTTGCATTTTTCCCATTGGAATACCTAACTCATCACATATTTTTTGTGTTAAATATTGAGAGTTAGTCCCAGAAAAGACACTGAATTGTTGTTTGTCACTCATTTTAGATTCTTATATTTTTTGAAGTTTCAATAGTTTGCTTGAAGTATAAATCCAAAATTTATTATTTAACGGAAGATGTATCTCTTTCTTAATGCAAATTTACAATTTAAACTTTATTCCGTAACCAACATGTAACATACATTTTTATGAAAAATAACATGGCGTGCTAAAAAATTCGTACTTTCGTATTAAAATTCATTTTTGACAATGGAAATACACGTTACAACAGATCAATGGAGCACTCTCTGCAGTCAACCATCTGCGATGATTGCATTCTGGGAAAATCAATTCAGTAAAATCTTATCCGAAGGTATGGCAGACGATGAAATGCAGAAATACAATTCCGAACAATTAACGCTCATTGCATATCTCACTTTCCGTCAGGAAATGTTAGAAGGCGGTATGATACAATTAATATATAACGGGTACGGACCATTCGTCTTCTTCAATCCGTTTGCCAAGGCTATGCGACTGTGGGGACTGAGCGATTTTGCAAGTTTTATCAACAAAGCAAACAAAATCTACCGGAAACATCGTGAAGAGATAGAAGGCCGAGAGTTATCCGACAAAGATTTCATGGCTTTGTATGAACTTCACCCTGAAATGGACAAAATAGACGACGTTTTTGTAGAGTCTGAGCCGGAAATATCGCACGAAATCGCTAATTTTGTAGCCTCAAATCCAAGTAATTTCGGAATTGTCATAAAATAAGCACAATGGCAGATAAGATAAATAAAACGGTCCTGATAAAAAACAAACGGGCAGAGTTTGATTATTTCTTTCTCACCCGATATACTGCAGGCATTGTATTGACAGGCACCGAAATCAAATCTATCCGCCAGTCCAAAGTCAGTTTGGTTGATACTTTCTGTTTTATTAACAAAATGGAAATATGGGTGAAAAATATGTATATTGCACCCTATTTCTATGGATCATACAATAATCCCGCCTCAAGACGCGACCGCAAGTTATTGCTGAATCGTAAAGAGATTCGCAAGTTGCAGTCTGACCTCAAGAATCCTGGTTTTACCATTGTTCCAGTCAAACTATTTATCAACGACAACGGCATAGCAAAATTGGAAATAGCCTTAGCAAAAGGCAAAAAACAATACGACAAGCGCCAAAGTATCAAAGAGCATACTGACAAACAAGAAATGGCCCGCCGTTTCAAAAACTTCAGCTATTAGATTAAAGCGCCACGATGAACAAACCTGCTATTGATGTCATAATCAGAGACAGAATATTGATCTTAGACGGCGGTCTTGGAACAATGATTCAAAGCTACGGACTCACCGAGAACGATTTCCGTAATGATCAAACCCGTGACATCAATATACCTCTAAAAGGCAATAATGACCTTTTGACGCTGACACGTCCCGATGTCATCGAAGACATCCATCGGAAGTATCTGGATGCCGGCGCAGATATTATTGAAACCGACACATTCAATGCACAGCGCATCTCACAAGAAGATTACCTGTGTGGCCATCTTTGCAAAGACATCAATATCGCCGCATGTCATATCGCGCGCAAAGTAGCAGACGAATACACTCGTCGCACACCAGATAAGCCTCGCTATGTAGCTGGTTCCATCGGTCCGACAAACAAGACAAGTTCTCTGGTGACAGACATCAACCATCCTGAATGGCGAGCTGTAAGTTTTGACCAATTAGCTGCAGCGTACGGCGAACAAATACACGATTTAATCGTTAATGGTGTAGATTTGCTGCTTATCGAGACTATCTTTGACACGCTCAATGCCAAAGCCGCACTCTACGCTGTCAATGAGCAACAGGAGAAACTCGGAACCCATGTCCCTGTAATGGTTTCTCTGACTATTGCAGACAAGGCAGGACGCATGCTTTCAGGACAGGACATCCGTGCCTTTTTAGCCTCAATTGAATTTGCCAAACCTTTTTCTGTCGGACTGAATTGCTCTTTTGGTCCCAAGGAACTGAAACCATATTTGCACGAATTGGCAGCTATTTCTCCTTATTATGTTTCCATTTACCCCAACGCCGGACTACCTAACGAACTGGGAGAGTATGACGTTCAGCCTGACGAAATGGCATCTTTGATGAAAGAGCTTATTGATGAGGGTATGGTGAATATTATCGGCGGATGCTGCGGTACAACCGATGAACATATCGCAAAGTACAATAATATAATTCAAACACCCCAAGGGAAATACATTGCGCCTCGCAAGCCCCTGTCTCCTACTCCTTACCTCAAACTATCAGGGTTAGACTGTCTGGAACTTACACCTAACATCAACTTTGTCAATATCGGCGAGCGCTGCAACGTCGCAGGCTCTCGAAAATTCTTGCGCCTCATCAATAGCCATAACTATGAGGAAGCTTTGATGATTGCACATAAACAAGTGGAAAGCGGTGCACAGATTATTGACATCAATATGGACGACGGACTGCTGAACTCCAAAAAGGAGATGGTGACTTTTATTAATATGCTGGCGTCCGACCCTGAGGTGTCCCGTCTGCCTATTATGATAGACTCCTCCAATTGGGATGTCATAGAGGCAGGATTGAAATGTGTTCAAGGTAAGTGCATCGTCAATTCCATCTCTCTCAAAGAAGGCGAAGAGTCTTTCCTGAAAAAAGCTGACTATATCCGCCGTATGGGAGCGGCTGTCGTTGTCATGGCTTTCGACGAAGAGGGACAGGCTTGCTCTTACGAGAAGAAAATACATATCTGTGAGCGTTCCTACCATTTACTTGTCGACGAACTACATTATAATCCTCAAGACATCATTTTTGATCCCAACATATTGTCCATCGCTACGGGTATCCCCGAGCACAATGACTACGCTGTCAATTTTATCAACGCTACAGAATGGATCCGCAAGCATCTGCCTGGAGCGCATGTCAGTGGCGGTGTAAGTAACCTGTCGTTCTCTTTCAGAGGGAACAATTACATCCGTGAAGCCATACATGCCGTATTCCTCTATCACGCCATTAAGAAAGGTATGGATATGGGCATTGTCAATCCTGCATCCAAAGTGATGTACAGTGATATCTCTGAGCAAGAACGCATACTTATTGAAGATTTGATTTTCAATAGAAAACAAGATGCAACAGAGCAGCTATTAAAGTTTCTGTCAGAAAAGAACTCAGACGACACAATCTCCGCCAAAACCATAAATCCGGAAGAGGAATGGAAGAGACAGCCTCTTGAGCAACGCCTTATGACTTCACTGATTAAAGGGGCAAACGATTTCCTAAAAGACGACCTCGAAGAAGCACTCTCGGCTTACAGCAGTGCCGTTGAAATCATCGAAGGACCACTCATGGACGGAATGAATCTTGTCGGAGAGCATTTTGCCTCTGGGAAAATGTTTCTTCCCCAAGTCGTACGCAGTGCCAAAATCATGCAGAATGCAGTAACGATATTGTCACCTCATATTTCTGATACTGACGATGACCACAATAAATCATTGGGCAATATGATTATGGCAACCGTCAAAGGCGACGTCCATGATATTGGGAAAAACATCGTCGCAGTCGTTTTGAAGTGTAACAATATCAATGTCATTGATTTAGGCGTAATGTGTCCTGCCGAGAAAATCGTTGAGGCTGCCATAACGGAAAAAGCCGACATCATCGGGCTCTGCGGACTGATTACGCCCAGCCTTACCGAGATGGTAAATGCCGTCACAGCCCTGAGCAAAGCCGGCATATCCGTTCCTGTCCTTATCGGCGGAGCTACCACAAGCGAACTGCACACAGCACTGAAGATAGCTCCCGCATACAACGGCCCTGTAATATGGTCAAAGGATGCCGCACAGACTTCCATTATAGCCACTACCCTGCTTAACCCGACCAAGAGAGATGCGCTAATCACTACATACGCAGACCGCTATCAAAAACTCCGTGAAAAGTATGCGCAAGAAAACGAAGGACAAAAAGCCAATCTGCAAGACGCACGCAGAAACAAATTGAATTTATTTAACTGTAATTGTTGTAACACATGAACATAAGAACAAATGAACCTGTAAAAGAGCCGTTTATACTAAATAAAAAAAGAAGCTACCGCAACATCGTCAGTGATACATATTCACTGATGATATGCAAGACGCGGACACTGTTCCTGTCTGTTTATCCCTTGTGTCTTCTTTTGGGCATAATGTCGGCCGTCATGCTTTATGCCATGCGTACGGCATCTTTCCTGCAATATGTTTACAGTGCTGTCTACATACTTCTGTTTGTGTTCATCACATCTTTACTCATACATATTGCCCGAAAAGTTCTTAGTGACTATGGCAGTCAGGACACAATGGTCAGGTTCAATTATAAAAAAGACTTTAAGGGCATCATACAGCCAGCGTCTGCGACATCACTCGTCATTCTACTTAACGTACTCGTATCTTTTGCACTGCTCCTGAGTGCCAATTTTACCAATATCCCCATGGTTATGGCCGTCAGCTTACTATTGATTACCTTTTTACAGGTTCCGTTTACCCTGGCGACATATCACCAGGCGCTTAATGCAACATCTGTGGCGATTTCACTCAAGTATGGCTTCCGTAACACTTTCCGCCATTTTGGGGCAACGTTCTTCCTGCTGTTCATGTCCACCATCATTATATGTGCCTTAAGTTTCATATTCTGTTTGCCACTGGAAATACTCAGCCTGTCCATCAGTCTCTCTGATTTAGCGACAATACAAGGAGACCCGACCGATATACCCTCATACATGTTTACCGTATACTATTTCCTGGCTGTAGTCTTGTTGACGATGTCCACTTACTTCCTGCTGATATACATCATACCACAAATCCTTCACATCTCATCCTTACTGGTGCCAGAAGAGAAATGACCCACTGGTAACATTTTCAAAGAGAGAGCATCAACAAAGCAACTTTTATAATTTCAAGCGCAAATATTGACAAAATTGTAATTTATACAGCGGAAAGTCATTCAAATTGTATATATTTCCGTAAATTTGCAGAAAAATTAATCATATTCACATTCATTTCCGGATAATGAGTCGATTATTTATACCCAAAAACTATAAACCGCTGCTGAACATTCACCAAAATGAGTTGGCCATCAGGCTAATCAAGGAGTGTTTTCAGCAAAACCTATCGTCAGCGTTAAGGCTACACAGAACAACCGGACCACTGTTTGTACTCCAAGGTATGGGCATCAACGATGACCTTAACGGCGTTGAGCGGGCAGTAACCTTCCCCATTAAAGACCTTGAGGACAAAAAAGCTGAGGTCGTACACTCTCTGGCTAAATGGAAAAGGCTGACGCTTGCCACCCAAAGCATAAAACCCGGCTATGGCATCTATACCGACATGAATGCCATACGCGCAGACGAAGAACTGGACAACATCCACTCCATCTATGTTGACCAGTGGGACTGGGAACGTGTCATCCTTCCCGAGCAGCGCAACATTAAGTATCTGAAGCAGATTGTAAAATCTATCTATAACGCCATGATTCGGACTGAATTTAATGTGTGTGAGCAATACACCATGATACAGCCCGTCTTGGCACAAGACATTTTCTTTATACATTCCGAGGAATTGCGTCAGATGTATCCAGACAAAACACCAAAAGAACGTGAGTACCTGATCACCAAAGAAAAAGGCAGCGTCTTCATAATAGGCATCGGAGGCAAACTCGGAGACGGAAAACCCCACGACCTGCGTGCCCCTGACTATGATGACTGGACCACCTTAAACGAAGACGGCTTTGAGGGACTAAATGGAGACCTGCTCATCTGGAACAATATCCTGGAACAGGCTCTGGAACTGAGTTCTATGGGTATACGCGTGGATAAAACCGCCTTGTTGCGCCAGCTAAAACTCACAGGAAAAGAAGAGCGTCTGGACCTCTACTTCCACAAAAAACTCATGGCAGACGAGTTGCCTCTCAGTATCGGCGGCGGCATCGGTCAATCAAGACTATGCATGTTGCTGCTCCATAAAGCCCATATCGGTGAAGTACAGGCAAGCATCTGGCCCGATGACATGAGGGAACAATGCGAGAATTTAGGATTCAGCCTTATCTGATTCCGGTTTCCCATTCTCCCGCAAACTACCCTTGACACTTCTTCCGTAAGATTTCCCTGAAAGCGGAATCCGCAAACTTTCACCGACATTGCACTTATGTCCGTAACTTGATTAGTATATCGGGACAGACGAAATCACTCTGCCCCGATATATTTTATATTCCATCGGCAGGAACGAACATTCCATCACTTAGAACTTACATTCCATAGGCTGGAACATAAAACATATCGCGGCGGAAAAGTCCGTCTTGCCACGTCAAAAAAATTCCACTTACCGCAAAACTCATTGTACACATCACAAACTTTGCCTGACATTAAATCTATGTACGGAAAAAATCGTAAATTTGCATGATAGTATCATAACGACAAAAACATTCTATAAATGAATATATCATACAAATGGCTAAAGGAGTATGTAGATTTTGAACTTACTCCGCAAGAAACTGCCGATGCTCTGACTTCAATAGGCTTGGAAGTTGGCAGTGTTGAAGAAGTAGAAACCATCAAAGGCGGACTTAAAGGACTTGTTGTCGGAGAGGTCCTCACCTGTGAGCCTCATCCAGACTCCGACCACATGCATGTATGCACAGTCAATATCGGTGAGGCAGAACCAAGTCAGATCGTTTGCGGTGCGCCAAATGTGGCTGCGGGACAAAAAGTCATTGTGGCAACCTTGGGCACAAAGCTCTACGATGGCGTTAAAGAGTTTTGCATTAAAAAATCCAAATTGCGCGGCATAGAGAGTTACGGCATGATCTGCGCTGAAGACGAAATCGGCGTTGGTACAAGTCACGCCGGCATCATTGTTCTTCCTGAAGACACAGAAGTAGGCTTGCCCGCGTCTAAATACTACCAGTTGGAAAGCGATTATCTTATTGAGGTTGACATCACGCCAAACAGATCTGACGCATGCTCACACTATGGAGTCGCACGCGATCTGTACGCATGGCTCACCCAGAACGGCTATAAGACCAGCCTGCATCGCCCTGATACAGATGCGTTCAAGGTTGACAACCATGACATGGAAATCAGCATTGAGATTGAGGACAAAATGCGCTGTCCGAGATATAGCGCCGTAACCGTGACAGGCTGTGAAGTAAAAGAAAGTCCCAAATGGCTGCAGGATTATCTGCAAATCATCGGCATACGTCCTATCAACAACATTGTGGACATCACCAACTACATTATGATGGCATATGGTCAGCCCCTGCACTGCTTTGACGCAGACATGGTGAAAGGCAAGAAAGTGATTGTCAAGACCTTGCCTGAAGGCTCCACATTTGTCACATTGGATGGCGCGGAACACAAGCTGAGCAGCGAGGATCTTGCCATCTGTAACGCTGAAGAAGCCATGTGTATCGCCGGCGTATTTGGCGGGAAAGGCTCCGGTACATACGAGACAACAACCAATGTCTTGTTTGAGAGTGCCTACTTCAACCCTACATCCATCCGCAAGACGGCACATCGCCAGGGACTGAGCACAGATGCCAGTTTCCGCTTTGAGCGCGGCGTTGACCCCAACGGAACGATTTACGCCCTGAAACAGGCTGCCATCATGGCAAAAGAGTTGGCAGGCGGCAAAATTTCCATGGAGATAGCAGACGTATATCCTGAACCAGTAAAACCATTCCCCGTCACACTGAACTTTGACTATGCCAACAACCTTATAGGCAAAGTATTGTCTAAAGAGACATACAAGAGCATTGCACAAAGTCTGGAAATGAAAATCACAGGTGAGACTGCCGACGGGATACAACTTGAAGTTCCCACCTACCGCACAGACGTGCAGCGTCCATGCGACGTAGTCGAGGATATTCTCCGCATATACGGTTACAACAATGTGGAGATACCTCTCACTATCCAGTCAGCTCTGACAGTAAAAGGTGTTGAAGACCGCAGTAACAAATTGCAAAATGTCATTGCCGAGCAACTGACAGGCCAAGGCTTCCATGAGATAATGAACAACTCGCTGACCAAAGCGGCATATTACGCCCAGTCAGAGATGTTCAAAGAAGAAAACTGCACACACATCATGAATCCGTTGAGTGAAGACCTGAGCGTGATGCGTCAGACTCTGCTGTTTGGCGGATTGGAGTCCATACGCTTTAACATTAACTATAAAGCCCCCAACCAGATGTTTTATGAGTTTGGCAAATGCTACAACTACAACCGGGAGAAGCATACTGACGAATATCCTCTGGGAGCATACCACGAAGACCTCTACCTGGCTCTGTGGATCACAGGCAAACACATCGAGGGCAGTTGGGCACATGCAAATGAAGACAACACTGTATTCATGCTAAAAGGCTATGTGGAAGGCGTAGTAAGACGTCTCGGCCTCAATCTGCAGGCATTAGTAGCCAACAAAGTCAAGAACGAACTGTTTGCCAATGGTATAGCATGGTGTGACCGCGATGGAAAAATCATTTTCCAATATGGCATCGTCAATCCTGCCATCGCTGCCAAGGCGGATGTGCACGTCCCTGTATATTACGCAGACTTTAACTGGGTACAACTTATGAAGAAAACCCTCAAGAATAAAGTGGAATACAAGGAATTGAGCAACTTCCCGACAGTTAGCCGCGACTTGGCACTGCTGTTAGACAAAGACACAGACTTCCGTCAAATTGAAGAGATAGCATTCAAGACCGAGCGCAAATTCCTCAAGAGAGTGGAACTCTTTGATGTCTATGAAGGCAAGAACCTTCCCGCAGGCAAGAAGAGCTATGCCGTAAACTTCATCCTGCATGACGAAAACAAAACGATGAGTAACGAGCAAATAGAAAAAATCATGCAAAACCTCATCAGGGAACTTAAAGCAAAACTAAACGCAGAATTAAGATAAACAAAATAAGAACAATTTAAAATATACTCCAATGGGAAGAGCATTTGAATATAGAAAAGCGACCAAATTGAAGAGATGGGGACATATGGCAAAGACCTTCACCCGTCTGGGTAAACAAATTGCCATTGCGGTTAAGGCTGGCGGCCCTGAGCCGGAAAACAATCCCGGCCTTAGAAGTGTCATCGCCGTTTGCAAGCGCGAGAACATGCCAAAGGACAACATTGAGCGTGCCATCAAGAACGCCATGGGCAAAGACCAAAGCGAATACAAGAGTGTAACATACGAAGGTTACGGCCCTCACGGCGTGGCAGTCTTTGTTGACACCCTGACCGACAACACGACACGCACAGTCGCTGACGTACGTTCTATCTTTAACAAATTCAACGGCAACATGGGAACAACAGGGTCCCTGGCATTCCTCTTTGATCACAAGTGTGTATTCACCTTCAAGAAAAAAGATGGCGTGGATATGGATGAGTTTATCCTTGACATGATAGACTTCGGCGTAGAAGAAGAATATGACGAAGATGAGGAAGAAGGCACCATTACCATATATGGTGACCCCAAGAGCTTCGGTTCAATCCAAAAGAAACTTGAAGAAGACGGGTACGAGGACATCGGCGGTGAGTTCACATACATCCCCAATGACTTGAAAGATGTTACTGATGAGCAACGCGAGACTATTGATAAAATGGTAGAAAAACTGGAAGAATTTGATGACGTCCAGACCGTATACACCAACATGAAACCCGAGTAACAGTAACTAAGCAATAAAAATAATACCCTGAAGAAATTGTTCTTCAGGGTATTATTTTTTATTTGTAATCCGCTTTAGTAAACATGTACTCCAAAGCCTTTTCCCTCGTGTTGCGATATAAGTAGATATAGTTAAATGCCACACCGTTCTCCTTATATCGTTTCATTTCAATTGAATTTACAATCTTTTTGCGGAGATTCTCACGAATGTCATTCTTATACTTCTGTATGCCATCCTGCGGATACAGCGAATCCTCCATCGTATAATAATATTCAAACATCAAGGAATCTTCCCTGAACTTGATACTATCCAGCATAACACCTTTATCAACTTCGCGCGGACAGAGGCGCTTATTCTGCTGTTCAGCCTCCCTCTTGCACCTCTCTGAAAAATTTGCCTGACGGTTACAGCCCGAAAGAACAAACAAAATCAACATTAATAGAACAAAATATCTCTTCATATCCAATTTATAAATTATTCACATTATTCACAAAAAACTATCCTCCGTGATATAAGGATTATAACGTCTCTCGTATGAAACAGATGTACTCGGACCATGGCCGGGATACACGATGACATCTTCCGGCAAAGTCAGTACTTTGTTGGACAGGCTATCTATCAACTGCCTGTGGTTGCCACCTTCCAAATCTGTGCGCCCTACACTGCCCTTAAAAAGACTGTCACCACAGAAAAGCATCTTCTCTGACTCGCAATAATAACAGACTCCTCCGCATGAATGTCCCGGAGTATGAATAACTTTCAACTCACAATGGCCAAAATGCACAAGGTCGCCATCCGCCAGATATACACCCTTCGGAGCTATCTTGACATGCATAGGTCTGCCAATAAAAGCTTTTAGCTGAGCAGGAGCGTCATAGTATAAATAAGAATCATCAGCATGAAAGTCTACCTTGACACCATATCGTTTATAAAAGTCATCGACACCAAAGATATGGTCAAAATGTGCGTGAGTGAGTATTTGCCTGACAGGAGTCAGGTGATTCTTATCCAAATAGTCGTACAAAGCCGTTTTCTCTTCGGCGTCAAATGCCCCGTTATCAATAACAACAGCTTCATGCGTATCGTCACTCAAAACATAGCAATTTTCTTCCAACGGATTAACTGTAAAAACTTTAAGCGTAAGCATGACTACTGCTTTATTAACGGTACATACAATATTTTCTTACTTTCAAAGTAATCTTCCTCAAACCACGAGGAGACATCCTCTATAACAAAAGACTGACTGTAACGCTCCGACATACAAGCTCTCTGCATTGCAAGACTACCCTCTTCTGAAAGGTCTCCACCTTTAAGACAAATCAAACCGTTGGGTAATGAGTTCTTGCTGGCCGGACTAATATTCTTCTTGACCAACATAACCAAATCGGCAGCATTCATTACTGCACGGCATACGACGAAATCAAACTTGCCTTTCTCTTCTTTGGCATTCTCGTGCTTACATATCACGTTCTTCAAACCGATAGCATCAGCCACCCCCATGGCCACACGTATCTTTTTCCCTATGCTGTCAATCAAGACAAACTGACACTGCGGAAACATAATTGCCAACGGTATGCCGGGAAAGCCTCCACCAGTTCCGATGTCCAAGATGTGCGTGCCATCCTTAAATGCCATGAATTTAGCTATGGCCAAAGAATGCAGCACATGATGTTCATACAAATTATCAATATCTTTGCGTGAAATGACATTAATCTTGGCATTCCATTCCTCATAAAGAGCCTGAAGTTGAGAGAATTGATTTAATTGCAACTCACTCAGCCCCTGAAAATATTTACTGATAATCTCCGCTGGCATGGCCGGACGTTATTCTTAAAAATCTAAACGGAACATGTTGCCTTGAGCCTGTAACAGCATTACATTGCGCCACATAGCACAATCTTCAAACTCACTAAATGTTGAAGAACTCAAGTCGATAACATTCTGCATTTGACGCGTCTTCAAATCCCAAACATATAAAATAGACGGATGCTTTGCCGTACCAAACCCCGTAGGCATAAACAACAAGCCGTTCTTTACAAATAGGCCTTGACCTATAGGCATAAATGGTTTCCTGTAAGTATCCTCAATAAGATAATTCTCCAACAAGTCTTTATCTGTCAGCGTAACAATACCATCTTTACTTTCACTCAAAGCTGGAATGCGGAACTTAACAATACGATGTTTGTTATTCACATCTACATTGTTAATTGTATTACCATAACCATACAACACATTATTCTCACGGTCAATAACCCACTGCAAAGCATAGCCAAAGTTATGATTCTCGTCCTTATAGTGAATGGTCTGCACTGTCTGCTGTGACTTCAGGTCATTAGCGATACGAACAACAAAGAGGACATCTTTCATTCCCTTATACGGATGTTTGGCACACTGGCTGACATAAAGCAGTGGCAGTTTATCCTCGGAACTATAATATGTATTAGATAATGAGACCACATTACAATGGTTCTCCTTTGAATAGCAATCCATTTTATATGGCGGAACTATCTGGGTCAGCTTGTTTCCATCGTAAGTATAAAAAGAAATCCAGCCTGCATTTTGACAACTGATAACAGTGTCACCCTGAATATCCATACCCTGATAACCTTCTTTCTCATAACCTTTCAACTTGTCAACAAACTGTACTTTCAAGCTATTTGTGCCCAAATTAACCTTTGTTCCTTCATAAGTCACAGTCTTAACTTTAGTCTTTACATCCTTAGCCTGTAAAGACGATGCCAGCAATGCTATTGCTAAAAACAACATCTTCCTCATATTCATATTTAATTTAAATTTCTAATACAAAATTAGAACATTAATTTCATTCCACAAAATGAATAAGATGAGATAAACACAGGAAACAACCGTAATACCGCAAAACAGGAACCTCAGTGAGACGCATTAATCTATACTTGCAATTCCTATATTAGACTTGACAGGCGCATGGTATGATGGAAAGTAGTAACTTTGCAGTAACTTATATAAAATGATAGTTACAGAAAACACAGAGAAACTTTGGAATACGGAATACATCAAGGTGATGTCTGCAAATTTCACCTTATATTTTGCATTCTATATCCTGTCTCCCCTCTTACCTATTTATTTAAGTGAACAATTTGGAGCAAGCAAAGATACTATCGGCATCGTCCTCTCCGGTTACACTGTAGCTGCACTCATCATCCGACCTTTCAGCGGATACGTTGTAGATACATTTGACAGAAAACGTATTCTGATGAGTTGTATCTTCTTATTTTTTCTTTTCTTCATCGGCTATATTGCAGCTGGGACATTGCTCATGTTTGCCATATTCCGTACACTTCATGGTGCACCCTTCGGTGCATTTACCGTAGCCAACTCTACTGCCGCAATCGATGTGTTACCTTCATCGCGGCGCAATGAGGGCTTAGGATACTATGGTCTGAGTAACAACCTGAGTATGGCAGTGGCACCTTCAATAGGTATATACATTCACAAAATATCCAACGGCTTCAGTCTCATCTTCTGGATTGCACTAATCGTAGCCGGCATAGGAGTCATCATCCTAAGCACACTCCGGTTGCCAAAACGGGAAAGTATTTCAGGCAAAAAGAAAATGTCATTAGATCGTTTCTTCCTCACAAGAGCATGGCTAATGGCAATCAATATCGCCATGTTTGGATTCGGTTTCGGAACATTAAGCAATTTTCTTGCCATATACAGCAAACAAGAGCTCGGTATCACCGGTGGAACAGGTACATATTTCATGCTCCTCTCTATGGGACTATTTTTGTCACGCATCCAAGGAGGCAAGGCTTTGCATAAAGGACTCATCACACACAATGCGAGTGAAGGCATGCTGATTTCTCTTGTAGGCTACTTCCTCTTTGTCGCATGGATTAACCCTGTCGGTTACTATCTCTCTGCTATCCTTATCGGACTGGGCAACGGACATCTCTACCCAGCTTTCCTAAATATGTTCATCAAAGTAGCAAGACACGATGAACGAGGAACTGCAAACTCCAGCATACTGACAGGATGGGACTGTGGCTTCGGTCTCGGTATACTTGTCGGAGGTATCGCTGCTGAATTTTGGGGTTACCTCGCTGCATTCTGGATAGTCTTTGGAGTTAATATAAGCGGTGTTTTACTCTATTTCATAAAAACAAAACAGTTTTATCTTACCAGACGTTTGGAAGACTAATTCTTCCACCAGTATAGTGTCATATCAAATATTTTGAGTATCTTTGTGAATATCAAAACATATTGTTACATGAACAATAAAACCATTCTTATTACAGGTGCATCATCCGGCATAGGCGAAGCCATCGCTAAAAAGTTTGCGGCAGAAGGCAATAAGCTTATACTCAACGGAAGAAATCAAGAGAAAATATATGCTCTCAAGAAAGAGCTGGAGAAATCATATAATACGTCTATACATACCATAATCTTTGATGTGCGTGACTTTGACGCTGCAGAAAAAGCCATTAAAGAATTACCTGACAATTTTAAAGACATTAGCGTCTTGGTCAACAATGCCGGTTTGGCATTAGGCGTTGACAAAGAATTTGAGGGTAATATGTCAGACTACGAGACCATGATTGACACCAACATCAAGGCATTGTTGAAAATGACCCTATTGGTTGTTCCAGGAATGATACAACGCCAGGAAGGACACGTCATCAATATCGGTTCTATCGCTGGCGAAAAAGCATACCCTGGCGGGAGCGTGTATTGTGCCACTAAAGCTGCAGTAAAGGCACTGAGCGATGGGTTGAGAATGGACTTATATGACACACCCATCCGTGTCACTAATCTGAAACCTGGACTGGTTGAAACGAACTTTTCTGTTATACGTTATCACGGAAACAAACAAAAAGCGGACAACGTGTATCGCGACATAAAGCCTTTGACTGGCAAAGACATTGCTGAAGTAGCTTACTTCGTGGCATCAGCGCCTGCACATGTCCAGATTTCCGAAGTAGAGATACTTGCTACTCATCAAGCCTCCGCACAAATGGTATGGCGAGGCTGATGTATCGGCGATAAATGCTATCTTTGCAATAATATAGAACTTATGGAAGACAATAACACTTTGCACTCAACACCTAATAATAAAGAAATTGTTCTTCGGACCGAGAACCTCGTTAAGCGCTACGGCAAACGCACTGTTGTTAATGAAGTCAGTTTTAATGTCAAACAAGGTGAGATTGTAGGATTGCTCGGCCCTAATGGAGCGGGCAAGACCACATCATTCTATATGACCACAGGATTGGTTGAAAGCAATGGTGGAAGAATCTTTTTAGGAGAACAGGACATCACATCTTTCCCTGTATACAAGCGCGCCAAAGCCGGTATTGCATACTTGGCACAAGAAGCCTCAGTATTTCGCAAAATGAGCGTTGAAGATAATATCACTTCTATTTTGGAAATGACGGACATGCCACGATCTTATCAAGAGGAGAAACTGGAGCAACTTATAAAAGAGTTTCGTCTGGAAAAAGTAAGAAAAAACCTCGGTGACCGTCTGTCTGGTGGTGAACGTAGACGAACAGAGATTGCACGATGTCTGGCCATTGAGCCTAAATTCATCATGCTTGATGAACCTTTCGCCGGCGTAGACCCAATTGCTGTACAGGATATTCAAAACATTGTATTAAAACTAAAGCATTTAGGTATTGGCATCCTCATCACCGACCACAATGTGCAAGAA
The DNA here is from genome assembly GCA_902766625.1 of uncultured Bacteroidales bacterium. Taxonomy (GTDB): domain Bacteria; phylum Bacteroidota; class Bacteroidia; order Bacteroidales; family Bacteroidaceae; genus UBA6382. The sequence continues at coordinate 15,545 of CACXEH010000121.1, forward strand.
ACCCTTGGCATTGTTGACCGCGCATATCTTTTGTTTGAAGGCCGAATACTCTTCAAAGGTGCACCAGAGGAGTTAGCTGAAAACCCTATTGTAAGGGAAAAGTATCTTGGTACAAATTTCATATACAGAAAAAAGACATTTCAACCAACCATCTGACATCATATCATGCTTTTGTTGGAATATCTGTTGATAAACTACAAAGACACCAGTCGCAGCAAAATCAAAAAACTGCTTGCTAATGGCGCTGTCAGAGTTGACGGTGTTGTCCAAACACAGTTCAACTTTCCAGTCAATCCTGACAATAAGGTACAAATCATCAAGGACAAGGATAAGGCAATAACCAGTAAAGCTGACCAAAATTTACACCATTTCGCAACTATCGAATACGAAGACCCGTGGCTAATGATTGTCAATAAAAAAACAGGTGTATTATCAGTTCCGACAGGTCACCATGGCTTCTGTCTAAAAACATTATTAGATGGATATTTGGAACGCAAAGGCGAGCATCGCACCGCACATGTTGTACATCGTTTGGACAAAGAAACCTCAGGATTGATGATATACGCTAAAAGCCGTGAGATACAAGATATCTTCACGCATAACTGGCATGACATCATTGCAGACCGCAGGTATTTTGCAATCACCAATGGAATTCCCAAGCCAGCTGACGGTTCTTTGCAAAGCTGGTTATGGGATGACAACTATGGCTACGTGCATAGCAGCAAAGAAGATAACGGCGGAAAGTTTGCAAAAACACATTACCATACATTACAGACCAACAATAACCACGCTCTTCTTGATGTACGACTTGAAACTGGCCGTAAGAATCAAATCCGCGTACATCTGCAAGATATTAAATGTCCCGTCGTTGGCGACTCAAAATACGGCAATGAGGATAACCCCATCGGACGTTTGGGACTGCATGCCTATAAATTGGCTTTCAAGCATCCAGTCACACAGAAACAGATGATTTTTGAGACTCCATTGCCTGCAAGTTTCCAAAAACTCATAGACCAAACCGAAAGATAGATACATCATTTATAATTTGCCTAAATTAAAAATGACTGTTGAGGAAAAACAAAAGTCATTCGCTCTTACTTTTGATAAAAGCGAATGACTTTTTATATTCGTATCTTATTTCAGCAGCACTTTCTTGCCGTTATGGATGTAGATACCCTTTGAAGGGTAATCTACTTTGCGTCCCTGCAGGTCATAACAAGGCGCCTTTTTCTCCTCGTGGCTCAGTACAGGAGTCTTGATGTCAGACAAGTCCTCCTCTACTATGTTGAACTCTTGCCAGATGGCTGCTGTCTGATATGCTACTTTGCATCCTGTCGGCACATGAATCGTGGAACTATAGGAAGAGAACGAGTAATAATGAAATATACTGGGTGGCGTTTGTGCCAAAGAGTAGATATCTTTTAGGCCAGAGCAGCCATAGAATTTGCAAATACTTTTATATCAACGACTTGTGCATTAAACGGTAGAAAAGTGATGTCGTTGATTCTTGAACGAGGTAAAAAGAATGAGATTTAACATTTTTAACTTTATTAAACCTCAAAAATGTCGAATTTGTGCATTGTGGAGACTTCCCCCCCAAAAAGCACCAAGGTATAAATAATAACACCAATTGCAACTCGTAAGAATCCAGAAACACCCCGTCAAGGGTATGACTCTGAAAAATAATATAGAAAACTGTAAAAAGGGTGCTAATTTACCCCATTTCCTGTATAAATTGCCTCTTCAAACATAAAAAAAGACCTTTTTCAACGAAAAACGGTTAAACAATCCAAAAAGTTGCATCAAAAAGCGTGTTCTATAACGAAAATTTCGTAACTTTGTGCCAAACTTAAGATATTTTATTATGCTTATTAGGATTGTAACGACGAATTTTAGGTCGTATGGACAAGAAACGGAGTTTAATATGTTGCCGTCATCGAATGTCCGTAGGAAGGACTGGCATGTTCACAGCCAAGGTCGTGGTGCCAATGTGTTGCGCACGGCAGTTATCTATGGTGCCAATGGCGCAGGAAAGTCGTGTCTAGTCAAGGCGCTCGGCCGACTCCAGACGATGGTAGCTGTTGGCAGTCTGCCTCCCACGGCCTTCAGAGATGCCAACAAGTACAACGACCAAGAAATGCCTGTTACCATTGAAGTGGAGTTTGGCTCAGAGTCAGACCAGTATTCATACGGGGTGAGCTATCGTGGCAACCTCTGTATGGAGGAATGGCTGTATTCTACTGTTAAGAAACCCGTTTGCGTGTTTGAACGAAAGTATGAAGCGCAGACTGGTAAGACCAACATTAGGTTGGCTGGCAACAAAAGGGACGAGGCAAAGAATAAACTGCTGATTTCTTTGTTAGAAGACAATCTGCTGAAGGGCAACGAACTGATGCTGTCGAAGCACGATGTGGTGAAAAACAATCAGATGACCGATGCGTTCCTTTGGTTGACCACCAAGTTGCACGTCATCTTCCCTGAGACCCGCTCGACCTCTATTTTCGACAATAGGTATTCCGACGAAAGATTCAAATCCCAGTCTGAAGCCCTTATCTCAGCCTTGGATCTCGGCATCAACGAGCTTACCTTAAAGGACGAGGATATTGAGTCGTTCAAGCAGAGCATTTCCGAATGGCCCGAACTGGTGCAGGGCGTGGATGGCATTGTTAAGAGGCTTTCACGTTCGCCCGAGGGTTCAGAAGAAGTGATGATCGATACGGGTGCCTTCACCGTCAGTATGCGCCGCGAAGGCAACAAGTATTTCGTGCGCCGTGTAAAGGCTCTCCATAAGGTCAACGACAACCTTTATGACTTTGAACTGAAGGAGGAGTCGGACGGCACCCAGCGCATTTTCGACTTTGTGCCGATGGTTCAGAATGTCAAGAGCGAGGCTTGCACTTACGTCATCGACGAGCTTGACCGAAGCCTGCATCCCACCCTTGTACGAACGCTGGTTTCGCGCATTGTCACCGACAAGAACATGAAGGG
>CACXEH010000122.1 GCA_902766625.1 uncultured Bacteroidales bacterium
GAGTACGATGCTCTCATTGTTGAGAATCTGTGCAATTTCCTTTTTTGCCTTTTCGGTAAGATGCTGTTCTGCGATGCGCGCTACGGTGGCATGACCGAGACGTCCCCATCCCCAAGCGGAAACTGTTGTCAGGAGAAACAGGGCGATGATACATAGATGTCTGTTCATTGTGATATGGTGTTAAATATGTTTGCAAATTTTGACCGGTATTGACGATTATGTTGTCTAAGGCAAAGTTACAAATTATGTTAAATTTGCAGTCAACATTATCTGATTTTCTTCATATGATTTGGTTTTCGTGTTTTGTGCGCCGCTGGGAAAAATCTGTAATACCGTGCAAGCGTCTGCCGCTTTTGCCGATGCTTTTTTCATTCCATAGGATGGAATGTAAATCCTAAAGACTGGAACGTATGTTCCATAGGCCGGAACTTATATTCCACGGGATGGAACGGAGAAAACTACGAGTCATTGCGGCATCTTATCCCCGTGTCGTGGTGATAAAAATCATGTCAACGGTAACGGTATTATCCTGTCTTTGTGGTTGTATGTAAGCTATAATAAAAGCTATTTATGTATTTGCTTTCAAAATGTTATGCATGAATATATTTTATATAAAAGCTGTTTTTGACAAAAACTGAGGGTTGTATTTTTCTTGTGAAAATCAATGCGGGAATATATGAAATAGCTGAAATTGTTTCTACCTTTGTACCGCAATTCAAATTTTGAAATAAACGGTTAATAGAGTTGTTAGAAATGATACAATTCCAATGTGATTATAATGAAGGTTGTCATCCTGAGATATTGGCTGCCCTTCAGCGGACCAATATGGAGCAGACTGTCGGCTATGGTGAGGATGCATATTGCGCTGCCGCGCGTGATGCAGTCAGACGGGCTATCGGAAGGGAAGACGCTGATGTCCATTTTCTTGTCGGCGGTACGCAGACCAATGCAACTGTTATTGCGTCCATTCTGCGTCCTTATCAGGGTGTGCTGTCGGCAGACAGGGGGCATATCAATGTCCATGAGACCGGAGCCATAGAGCATACCGGGCACAAGGTGCTGGCATTGCCGTCATGCGAGGGTAAGATAACGGCGAGTCAGGTTGAAGATGCCATTAAAGGGCATTTTGCTGAAGATGGTCCGGAACACGCCGTCCAACCCGGCATGGTATATCTGTCTTTCCCCACTGAGTTAGGTACACTTTACTCCAAAAAGGAATTACAGGATATCTCGGCAGTTTGCAGGCGCTACGGTCAGCCGCTGTTTATTGACGGGGCACGCATGGGCTACGGTCTCTGCAGTCCGGATTGTGATGTCACGCTGGAGGATATCGCCCGCTTGGCCGATGTCTTTTATATTGGTGGTACCAAGGTCGGGGCATTGTTCGGCGAGGCAGTCGTGATTGTCAGCGATGCACTGAAAAAAGATTTCAGATATTATATCAAGCAACACGGTGCAATGTTGGCGAAAGGGCGGTTGCTCGGCTTACAGTTTATGACTTTGTTTGCTGATGGTCTGTATTTCAGGATTTCGCAGCATGCCATTGATATGGCCATGCGGATCAAAAACGGCCTCAAGGAGACAGGCATTGAGCTATATAGCGAAAGCGGCACCAACCAGCAGTTTGTTGTCATTGAGAAGGATATGTACGACCGTCTCAGCCGGGATTTTCTTCTGTCATTGTGGTCGGAAACAGACGACGGCCGCTATGTCGTGCGTATCTGTACCAGTTGGGCTACGACGGAGGAAAATGTTAATAAATTGCTGAATGCTTTTAAAAAGAACTAAAATTTCAGCGTCAGTGTAACTTTTAATTTCCTAAAAAGTCTTGTATATAGAAAAGATTAAGTATTTTCGTAACTGAATAAATAACGTTAAAAAGATGAAAGTCATGAAAGGGTATTTGTATCTTGCAGCAATTTATTGCTTGTTTCCACTTTTGGCGAGTGCTCAGAGTGATGTATATTACATTCCTTCCAAGAAGGCTAAGACGGTGACGAAAATCAACTCCAATGGAGGTGATACAGAAACATATTATAGTGCTAATGCTGTGGCCAACGAAACCAAGACAGCGAAATATTACAGCGAGAACCGTGATGTTGACGAATACAATCGTCGTGGCAGTTCTGCCACATCGTCTGCTGCCGACGAGCCGGTTTATTCAGATGATGAGACAGCTGTAAACAATCCGCAGACAATCGAGGATTACAATTGCACTAAGCACATTATCCGTTTCTATAGTCCCCGCAGAGGTGTCATCATAAGCAGTCCTTATTATTGGGACATCTGCTATAATGATGTATGGGATGTTTATTACGACAGTTGGGCATACGGCTTGCCGAGCTATGCCTACTGGACATACGCATATGACCCATGGTATTACAACCATTGGTGGTACCGCTCTTGCTGGGACTTTACCTGGGGTTGGTATGACCCATGGTGGGGCTCTTACTACTGGGGCTGGCGCCATCCGTTGTACTGGGGATGGGATCGTCCGTATTACGGCGGTTGGGCTTTCCACCACGGACCTCACCACTATCACTTCAATGCGGGCTGGGGGCATTCCTTCGGCCACAGGCAACATCACATGATGGCTGACAATAACGGTTTCCGTATGGGGCGCCCCGGCAGCAGTCCTGCTAACGCACGCGTAATGCAAGGTGGTCGCAACTACCGTTCATTGAACAATAATATTAATACTAATCACGGCAGTTTGTCAAAGAGTTTCCGCTCAGGCAGTTTTGCAAGCAATGCACAGGCGAATACATCAAGAACGCGTAGTACGAGCACTGTGACTCAGGGAGCAGGCTACACACGCAATATCGGTGGAGGCGGATTCTCACGCAACGCTACGACCAGTTCAACCAACAGCCGCAGTCGCAACTATACAACGAATGCCAACGGCAACCGTGTATACAGCACGCAGGGCACTTCACGCAGTATAGGCAACAGTTCTTCAAATAGCAACCGTAGCACATACAGCCGTAGCACAGAGTCCAATAGCCGTTCATACACACCGACCACTACGGCTCCGAGCAGAAGCGTCAGCTCATACGGCAACTCCGGAAGCTCAAGCTCCAGTTCACGCAGTGGCGGAAGTTTCGGCGGTGGCGGTTTCTCTCGCGGTGGCAGTAGCAGCGGAGGCGGTGGTTTCTCCCGTGGCGGAGGCGGTGGCAGACGCTAAACATTAATAATATTGAAAACAATAAATAAGAGAGGAGTGAGGAGTGGCAACACTGCTTATTCCTCTTTCAATAAACCAGAAATATTTATAAATCATGAAGAAAAACATTTTAGTCGCAACCTTATTGGCTATGTCAGTTGGCATGGGTGCACAGAATATCTATCAGTTGGAAGATTATTCAAACAATGATCTTAGCGGTACGGCCCGTTATGTCGGTATGGGCGGAGCAATGAATGCTCTGGGTGCAGATATCTCACTGATGAGTTCCAACCCTGCAGGTATCGGTTTGTACCGTCGTTCTGACGTGGCAGGAACGTTGAGCGTAGTGTCTCAGGCAGATGCAGATAAGTTTAACAACAAATCGGGTACGCACATGTCGTTTGACCAACTCGGCTTGGTTTACTGCATGAATGTAGATGGTGGCTCGACAAAATTTGTCAACATCGGCTTAGGTTACCGTAAACACAAGAACTTTAACAGACTGATTAATACGGGACTGAACTTTGCAGACCCTGAAGGCGGTCCTTCGCAGACATGGCAGATGTATGACATGACAGAATTTTGGGGAACAGAGCGTGATGCAAGTGGCAATGTCATATCATGCGATCCGACCAAAGCCTCTCCTCTTGCCAATATGGGGTATGAGACATATCTTTATGATAATGCAGCAGGCTCAGTATATAATGCCGCTTCCAATGACTATCATCAGGCACGCTGGGGAAGCATTCAGGATTACAGCCTGAGCTTGGGTTTCAACTTCTCGGAGCAGTTCTACCTGGGCTTTGCGTTAGGCCTGTATAATGTGGACTACAACTCATATAGTGAATACAATGAATATCTGTTAGGATTGAATACACTCAATCAGGTGTATGATGCCGGTAATTATCGTTTGTCTAACCGTTACGACATTTCCGGTACAGGTGTTGATTTCAAGGCGGGGCTTATTGTCCGTCCTATTGAAGACAATCCGTTCCGTATCGGTTTTTCGTTTACGACACCGACATACTATTCTCTGCGCAGTCGCAAGTCTGCTGGTATAGTTTCCGTCTTGGATCATGGCACTTATGACTATGGTTATGACCTTGATTATGAGTATAATCTTTATACACCTTGGAAATTTAACCTGAGTCTTGGTACGACCTTCTTCAAGCAGTTGGCTGTTGGTGCTGAGTATGAGTACTCTGACTACTCGGCTTCAAAGATTACCTATGATGATGGCTATGATGCATGGGGCAATAGAGATTCTGAGCGTGATGATGCTATCAAGGCTGAGTCTGAGAAATATCTTAAAGGTGTAAGTACATTCAAAATTGGTGCAGAATGGTACGTTGATCCGAAGTTGTGTATCCGTTTGGGCTATAACTATGTGACCTCACCTATTAGCAAGAGTGCTTTCTACAATCAGTTTATTAACAGCATTTCTTTGGATTGTGCCACAACGACGGCATACATGAATCCGTCGGATATCAACCGCATCACAGTGGGTATGGGCACGAACTTTGGCAATTTCTATGCTGACCTTGCCTGCATGTTCCAGAATCAGAAAGCAGACTTCTATGCATTCTCAACGCAACAGGGTAATGCAAACAACATCAATGATGTCCCAGCTACACGCATTAAGATGAACCAAACAAAGGTGATGCTGACATTGGGATACAGATTCTAAAAAGATACATATAAAAAATAAGGACGAGCCGAAAAGCCCGTCCTTATTTTTTGTTGAGTCATCACTATAGTGTTCCCTTGCTGGTAGGAAGTTGCATATTATAGACATCACGCTTGATAGCCATCTTTAACGCTTTTGCAAAAGCCTTGAAGATGCCTTCTATCTTGTGGTGCTCATTAATGCCTTCGGCTTTAATGTTGAGATTCATCGCAGCGTTGTCGCTGATGCTTTTAAAGAAATGGCAGAACATTTCTGTAGGCATTTCTCCTATCTTTTCTCGTTTAAACTCCGCATCCCACACCAACCATGGGCGTCCGCCGAAGTCAAGGGCAACTTGACATAGACAGTCGTCCATTGGCAGACAGAAACCATAGCGTTGTATGCCTCGTTTGTCACCGATAGCTTTCTTGAGACATTCGCCAAGCACAATGCCTGTGTCTTCTATCGTGTGGTGCTCATCGACATTCACGTCTCCGATAGTCTTTATGGTCAGATCTATGCCGGCATGACGGCCTATTTGTTCCAACATGTGGTCGAAGAAACCGAGTCCGGTGCAGATGTCACACACGCCTTTACCGTTAAGGTTTAATTTGACATATACATCAGTCTCTTTTGTTACTCTGTGCATTTCCGCCTGTCGCTCACCGCCTACAATTTCGTCTGCGATGTGTAGCCATGTTGTTGTATTAGAGATTTTGAAGTATTTGCAACCCAGATTTTTTGCTAATTGTACATCTGTGTCGCGGTCGCCGATGACGTAGCACTGACTCATGTCATAGCTTCCGTCAGTATATTTTGTCAGCATTGCCGTGCCAGGCTTGCGGGTAGGAGCGTGGTCGGCTTCGAAGGTTCTGTCAATGAGAATATCGTCAAATTCTATGCCTTCACCTTTCAGTGTGTTCAGGATAAAGTCTTGTATCGGGGTAAATGATTCTTCAGGAAAGGAGCTTGTGCCTAATCCGTCTTGATTAGTTACCATCACTAATTCAAAGTCAGTATTCTCTTTAATGAATGACAAGCCCTTGAATACCCCGGGTACGAACTCCAATTTCTCAAAAGAGTCTAACTGTTCGTCAAAGGGCTCTTTGACCAATGTGCCGTCGCGGTCGATGAATAATGCTTTTTTCATATTTCAGTTTTTGTATTTACGCAAGGCGGCCAAAAGGGCATTGTTTTCGTCGGGAGTGCCGATGGTGATTCTGATACAATTACGGCAAAGCGGCTGTGTCGTGCGGTTGCGCGTGACAACACCGCAGTTAACCAGATAATTATATATCTGTGTTGCGTCTGTCATCTTTGCAAGAAAGAAGTTGGCATCTGTAGGATAGACCTCTTCACAACATGGCAGGTAGGCAAAGGCTTCCATAAGAGACTCACGCTCATTGAGGATAGTGTTTACCCAACGCTCCACATCCCCGGGACGCTGAAGCATCTCCATCGCCTTCTTTTGTGTCAGAAGATTGACATTGTAAGGATATTTGACTTTATTGAAGAGGGCGATAATCTGTTCTGATGCGAAAGCCATGCCTAAGCGTATGGCAGCGCACCCCCATGCTTTGGACATGGTGTTCAGTATGATAATATTTGGAAATTCCTCTAAACGATGACGGAAACTTTCTTGTGCAGAGAAGTCACTGTATGCTTCATCAAGGATAACAATGCCGTCAAATTGCAATAGGATTTTTTCTATCTCCGCCTTGTCTAAACTGTTTCCGGAGGGATTGTTGGGCGAACAAAGGAAAATCATTTTTGTGTTAACGCTGACTGCGTTGAGCAATTTTTCAGCGTTAAGACTGAAGTCCTCTTCCAATTCTACAGTACGAAATTCCACATTGTTGATATCGGCGCACACTTTGTACATGCCGTAGCTGGGCGCAATAGAAACGGCGTTATCCCTGCCAGGAATACAAAAGATGCGGTAAGCCAGGTCTATGGCCTCGTCACTGCCATTACCCAAGAAGATTTTTTCAGGAACGACACCTTTGATATGTGCTATTTGCTTCTTCAAATCCTCTTGCAAGGGGTCAGGGTAGCGGTTGAGCGGATTATTGTAAGGGCTTTCATTAGCATCAAGAAACACAGATGCGTTCTTACCTTTGTATTCGTCGCGAGCACAACTATAGGGTTTTAATGCCCAAATATTAGGACGAACTAATTGTTCAAGTGACTTCATGTTGTGTTATTTTATATTGTTATATCTCAACCGCATCGCATTTCTATGTGCATCCAGTCCTTCCTTGTCAGCCATCTCCATAACAGTTTCGCCGATACTCCTTATACCTTCTTCGGAAAGTTCTTGAAAAGTCATTTTCCGTATGTAACTGTCGAGGCTGAGTCCGCCGTATGCATGGGCGTAGCCTTTGGTAGGCAGTGTGTGATTAGTGCCTGAGGCGTAATCGCCGGCACTCTCACAACTCCATTTGCCTTCGAATACACTTCCGGCACATGTGATTTGTTCCGCAACGTCTTTATAGTTATCGGTTGCAAGAATGAGGTGTTCGGGTGCGTATTGGTTGGAGATGGTTATTGCCTCATCAATACTATGCGTAAGTATGCTTAGGCTGTGTTCCAGTGCTTTTTCAGCGATGTCCTTGCGTGGCAAATCCTGAAGTTGTATTTCTATTTGCTTTTCAACTTCAAGGATAAGTTCCTCGCAGTCGGAGAGTAGGATGACCTGACTGTCGGGACCATGCTCGGCTTGGCTGAGAAGGTCTGCGGCGACAAAAGTGGCATTTGCATTCCTGTCTGCGATTATAGCTACTTCACTTGGACCGGCAGGCATATCGATGGCTACACCATGTAATGTCGCCATTTGCTTGGCAGCCATGACAAATTGATTGCCTGGTCCAAAGATTTTGTCCACCTTAGGAATACTTTCAGTTCCGAAGGTCATTGCGGCAATAGCCTGTGAACCTCCTGCTTTGTATACTTGTTTCACTCCGCATAGCTTTGCGGCGTAGAGGATGGCAGGGTTTATTTTGCCTTCTTTGTCTGGCGGTGTGCAAAGCACAATCTGTTTGCATCCGGCAATCTGTGCTGGTGTGGCAAGCATGAGGACAGTGGAAAAAAGAGGTGCTGAACCTCCTGGGACATAAAGTCCCACGTTTTCAATAGGAACTGCTTTTTGTCTGCAAACCACACCGTCACAAACATTGACAGTAATAGGTTGAAACTGTTGCGCTTTGTGAAACTTGTGGATATTATTGTGTGCTTGTACTAATGCCGCTTTGAGTTCTGTACTGAGTTGTTGTTCCGCCTCGGCAAATTCCTGTTCGGTAACAGCAAAACTGTTCAAGTCAACCTTGTCAAATTTTTTTTCGTATGCTTTCAGTGCAGTGTCGCCATTCAGGCGGATGTCATCCAGCACACCCTTTACAATATCAAACAATGTTGTGATATCAAAAGAAGGGCGTTCAAGTATTTTCTTCAGTTCCTGCTGTGTAGGATATTTGTAAATGTTCATTTATAATACAATCTTTTCAATAGGTACAACAAGGATGCCTTGCGCTCCTGCCTTTTTCAACTCACCGATGCATTCCCAGAAGTGTTTCTCTTCAATAACCGTATGTACGCTGCACCAATTATCGTCAGCAAGAGGGATTATAGTCGGACTTTTGGCACTCTCAGGCAGGATTTCAAGAATTTGTTGAAGATTTGTTTTTGGCGCGTTCATCATGATGTATTTTTTCTTTTGCGCGTCAATGGCTGCTTGAAAACGGAACAGAATTTCGTCGGTGATTTTACGTTTTTCTTCCGTGAGTGATGTGTTGGCAATGACAACGGCATCGCTTTCCATGATTTTCTCCACTTCTTTCAGATTGTTGGTAATGAGTGTGGAACCAGAGCTTACGATGTCAAAGATAGCATCGCCCAAACCTATCAGCGGTGTAATTTCCACCGAACCGGTTATGACATGTACCTTGGCAGTCACATTGTTTTTCTGGAGGAAGTCATTTAGAATATGGGGATATGATGTGGCAATCTGTTTGTTGTTCAGCCATTGTGGTCCTGTATATTCCATAGCTTTTGGTATGGCAATGGATAAATGGCATTTGCTAAGTCCGAGATGCTGGATGACACTCACATCTTCATTGCGCTCCTTAACTTCATTCAGACCAACGATACCAATGTCAGCTGTACCGCTGGCTACAGTTTGTGGTATGTCGTCATCGCGCAGATAAAGAACCTCAATAGGAAAATTGTTGCTTCTGACAAGCAAGGCTCTTTCTGAGCGGTTGACTTTAATACCGGCTTCTTTCAACAGGCTGGTCGTGTCCTCATACAAACGTCCTTTTGACTGAATGGCAATTCTCAACAGATTGGTATTTTCCATTTGTTTCTCTGTTTGTGTATTTATATACAAAATTTAAAATACAAAATTAACTTAACTTTATCACAATGCCAAATTTTGCACCTTTTTTCTTTATTTCCGGCATTGTATGATGTCTTTTTGTGTCAATTTTGCTGATGTTCGCTCTTTAATGTCTTATATGATCAGTAGCGTATCCGGGACTTGTTATAATTTCATCCATGATAATGTCATGCGCGTCGTGACATATACTGTCGAGTATCTGAAACGGGAAAGCAAGGCCTATTTTATAGGTGTGCAGGAATTCCGGCAATGCGAGCAGACGGTCATAGTACCCTTTGCCACGCCCCAGGCGGTTTCCCTCATTGTCAAAGGCAACACCAGGTATGAGGGCTAAATCAATGCCTGTATAGTCATCTATCGGTGCGGTGAGGGGTTCCATGATGTGCATATATCCTTCCATAACGCTTTCGGGACCTGCGTATGGATGTATTGTGATGTCATCCCCGGCAACTTTAGGCAGCAAGATGGTCTTGGAGTGATGCCATTTTTCAATAAAGTGATGCGTGTACACCTCGTCGGGTAGGGAGTAGAATAGCAGTATTGTTTGTGCTGATCTGAAATGTGTGTGTTCCTCAACCTGCGTCAATATATCCGCAGACATTTGTTGTATGTCATTTGCGGAAAATTTGTTTTTGATGGTTCTGATTAATTTGCGCTGCTCGCTTTTACTCATTCTTTTGTTTTCTGTTATTCTTTGGCTCTGGTGCTTGAGGGAAATATTTTCCTTCCGAAAAGAGTTTTAATGCTTTTCTGACGTTAGCGTCAGTTCTGTTGCTGTACATGATTCTCTCTTCCGGTCCGTAGAAGTCATCCAGAATCAGATTTGTCAATGTGGTTTGAATGAGGTTGTATGATTTATGAATGAGGTTGTTGCGTTGTTTCAGACCATTTTTTGTGGCATATGCAACAAACTTATGCGGCAGGTCGATTTTCTTGAGATATTTTACGGTTTCCTCCCAGCTTTCGTGTTTTTCAAGTGTCTCTCGGTTTGTTTCTACAAAATAGAAGGCATATTTTGCCATCCATCCCTCGTTGACTGCTTGAATGAAATAGGAGGTAACGCCTGTGGTATCTTCAGGAACGAAATAATCAGGCATTACACCGCCTTCGCTGTATACGGTTCTTCCAAGACGTGTTTTATATTTTTTGCCTTTGAGATGGATGCTGTCCTGTGACAGGTATTCTCCGTTCTGCGCCCGTTTGACGAGGTCCATCTGATAGTCGTTGCCTTTGCCTTGCTCATACGGCTTTTGCAGACAGCGTCCGGAAGCACTGTAATAGCGGGCAATGGTAAGACGCAGCAGGCTGCCGTCAGGAAATTGTATAGGTTCTTGCACCAATCCTTTGCCAAAGGTGCGCTTTCCTACAATTGTTGCCCTGTCGTTATCTTGCATGGCGGCGGAGAAGATTTCGCTTGATGATGCGGATGTCTCGTCTACCAGGACGATGATGGGCAGTTTCTGATAGCTGCCACGTCCGTCGCTCTTGTATTCTGAACGCGGTGACTTGCGTCCTTGTGTGTATACAATCAGCCTGTCTTTCGGCAGAAATTCATTAGCCATTCTGATGGCAGGAGCCATAAACCCGCCTCTGTTTCCGCGCAGGTCAATGATGAGATTCTGGAATCCTTCGTGGTTGAGTTTTGCGAGAGCAACAAGCAGTTCGGGATAAGTTGTGTCGCTGAAAGAACTGACTTGGATATAGCCTGTAGTGTCATTGAGCATATAGGTCGCAGCAATGCTTTTTACAGGTACGTCACCACGTATGATGGAATATTTGTGGGTTTTTGCGGCTCCTCTGCGCATGATGCCGAGTTCTACCGTTGACCCTTTGGGGCCTTTGAGGTGGCTCATGGCATAATCGTTGGTCAACATCTTTCCGACAAAACTCTTTCCGTCCACGGCAATTATCTTGTCGCCTGCTTTCAGTCCCACTTCTTCGGACGGCCCGCCTTTGATGACGCGCACGATCCTTGCGGTGTCATCAAATATCGTGAATACGACACCGATGCCCGAGAAACTTCCTTTAAGGTCCTGCATCTCGTTTTCAACATCTTTGGCGTTGGTGTAAGACGAGTGGGGGTCAAGTTCGGAAAGTATCTGCGGCATGGCTTTTTCAACCAGGTCGCTGATGTTTATATTGTCTACATATTGGTCGTCAATGATATGAAGCAAGTCATTGATTTTGTTACTGCTTGTGTTGATGATACTCAGTCGGCTTCCTGTAAAGTGGTTGGCATAGAAACTGCCAAGCAGCAGTCCGATGATTATACTGACCGAGATGATGAGTGGAATGAACTTGGTTGACCGTTTGTTGTTCATTGATAGTGTGATGTTTTGTATGATGTTATTTTGTATGTTCTATTTGCAGCAGTTCTACACTTATGCCGGCTTTTTTGAGCAGTTCCAAACCGTCTTCGATGCGATAGGGCTCACCGTAGACGACTCTTTTTATGCCGGCTTGGATAATGAGTTTGGCACATTCAAGGCATGGTGAGGCGGTGACATAGAGTGTGGCTCCCTCACTGTTGTTGTTCGACCGCGCCAGTTTGCTTATGGCGTTTGCTTCAGCGTGGAGGACGTATGGGAAAGTGACATTGTTCCCGTCTTCACACACATTGGGGAACCCCGACGGCGTGCCGTTGTAACCGTCGCTGATAATGGCGTTGTTCTTGACAATAAGAGCCCCTACCTGTCTGCGTTGACAGTAGGAGTTTTCTGCCCATATCCTCGCCATGCGGAGATAGCGCTTGTCAAATGCTTTTTGCTTGTCAGGCTTGTTCATTTTTTTGGTGTGTCGTTTATGATACCGTCTCTCAGAAGCATGGCTTCTATGGAAGGTTCTTTTCCTCTGAAATTCTTGTACAGTATGTTAGGGTCCTGGGTTGCGCCTCTGGACAGTATGTTGTCTCTGAATTTCTGTGCTGTCTTCCGGTTGAAGATGCCGTTTTCCTTGAAATACGCGAAGGCGTCGGCGTCCAACAGTTCTGCCCATTTGTAGCTGTAGTATCCGGCAGCATATCCTCCTGTCATAATGTGTTGGAATTGTGTCGTCATGCACACTTTCAGATTCTGCGGACGCAGTATGCTTTTCTTCCAGGCTTTCTTTTCAAATGTGATGACATCTTCGTCAAACGGTTCTGTCAGGGTGTAGTAAGCCATGTCCAACATTCCGAAACCGACTTGTCTGAGGCACGCCGTCGCGGCATGGTAGTTCTTGCTCCGGATGATTTTGTCTGTCATGTCCGAAGGCATTGTCCTGCCTGTCTTGTAGTGCAATGCGAATGTCTTGAGGAAGTCGGCCTCCAGTGCGTAGTTCTCCATAAACTGGGAAGGCAGTTCCACAAAGTCCCAGTACACATTCGTGCCTGACTGTGACTCAAACCGGGTATTGCTGAACATCTCATGCAGGGCATGTCCGAATTCATGGAGGAATGTCGTCACTTCCTCCAGCGTCAGCAATGCCGGCTTCTTGCCTGCCGGTTTGGAAAAATTCATTGTTATGCCCACGTGGGGCCGGATGTTCCTGCCGTCTTCCGTGTGCCGCTGTCCCTTGATGCCGAATGTCCATGCACCGCTCTTTTTGTTGCGGCGCGGGTGGAAATCTGCATAGAGCAAAGCCAGAAAACTGTTGTCCGTGTCATACACTTCATACACCTTCACGTCCCTGTCCCATGCGGGCAGCGCCTTGTTTTCCTTGAAAGTGATACCGTAGAGTGTCTTTGCCAGGCCGAAGACGCCTGTTATGACATTGCCCAGTTCAAAGTACGGGCGCAGCGTCTCCGCGTCAAAGTCGTATTTCTCTTTCTTGAGCATCCGGCTGTAGTATGCGTCATCCCATGGTTTTGGCTTGAACGCGGCGGTCTCTTTCTTGAGAATATATGCCTTCAGTTCCTTGTATTCGCTGACGGCTTGAGGTCTGTATGCCTTGATCAGTTCTTCCAGAAACTGCGCCACGCGCTCCTTCTTTCCTGCCATGCGTCTTGTCAGTACGAGGTCCGCATAGCAGTCAAACCCCAGTATCTGCGCTCTTTCCCTCCGCAGGTTGACAAGTTCCTTCACCAGCGGACGGTTGTCCCATCTGCCGTTCTTCATACCCAGTCTGTTGTATGCCAGCCATACCTTCTTGCGCATACTCCTGTCCTTGCAGTACATCAGCAGCGGGCGCATACTGGGTGCCTGCAGCGTAAATGCCCAGCCTTTCTTGCCTCTCTCCCTTGCCGTCTGTGCTGCGGAGGCGCGTTGGAGGGCGGTAAGTCCGCGCAGTCTCTCCTTGTCTGTTACCGTCAGCAGGAAACTGTTGGTATCATCCAGTACGTTCTTTGAGAACTGCAAAGTCAGTTTGGCTGTCTTTCGGGTTATCTCCCTGAGCCGGCGTTGCCTGTCAGGCGGCAGATGGATGCCCCGTCTGACAAACTCCTCATAAGTGACGTCCAGCAGGCGTTGCTCCTCGTCTGTCAGTCTCTCGCCCGACCTCTTCACGGCGGCGATGCGCTCAAACAGGGCTCTGTTGAAACGGATATTGTCGTTATGCTCGCTCACCATCGGCGTAAGTTCCTGCGCCATGGCCTCCAGAGCGTCACTTGTGGCATTGTTGAGCATGATGCCCATCACCGTCAGGGCCTCCTCGAGCAGTCTGCCTGCGCTCTCCAACGGCAGCAGCGTGTTTTGGAAAGTAGGCTTGGCCGGATTGGCTGTAATACCGGCGATCTCCTCATCCTCCTGACGTATGCCCAGGGTCACTGCCTCCCTGATGTCCTGTTCACTGATGCGGTCAAAAGCCACGGCGCCCCACGGTAACTCGGGAGCGTGTACCAGAGCATTGCCGTCCGTGCGGATACCTTTCTTCAGATGTGCAGATTCCTTCATTGCCATATTCCGACGCGTGTATGAGGTACAAAATTAGCACAAACTTTTCAAAGGTAGCCCC
>CACXEH010000123.1 GCA_902766625.1 uncultured Bacteroidales bacterium
ACCTTCAGAGAAGTCTACTGCGTAAGGCAGAGTGACAATCTTGATGGAGTTGTTCTTCGTCGGGAGAAGTACAGGATCGTCGTCTAGAATCAACTCACCTTTCTCAGGATTCATGTCGGAACCCTTGCTGAAGGTGTAAGCGGAACCGGTGTTGTATCCCTTTTCTGTACCTGTTCCCCACCATACCAAATAATACCCTCTACTTTGTGAATGAAGCGGATAATTCAAACCAACCTCGTATATAGGATTTGGGTAGAGGCCTGTCTTTGCAACAACTTTATCAGCTTGTACGCTATAGTAAGCACAAGTGGAGTCGAGAGGAATAATCTCATACTGGTTGCGGCCAAGGAGATTGATTTGTACAGGCATCGGGTCTTTGCTCAGAGTGACATAGTTATATGTACCACCTGTGTTGTCTTGACGACGACCGAGATATAGGCCGTTTGCACGGTTCTGGATGGCATAAATACTGTCTCCCTTTTCTGGCAATGCTATTACGCGCCATTGTGAGTATGGACTGTAAGCATCATCAAAGCGTCCGCCTGTATAGTCGGGATATATTGTACCGCCATCATCACCGACTGATGTCGGAAGATTTTTCGGACCGGTTTGTCCTTCAGGCATACTGTTGAATCCAGTGTAATGTCCCCAGAGTACAGGAGAAGCGATGTTACCCATCTTATGCTCTGTCAAAGCATTCTGCGGAATGTTACCACTAGCGTAGACATGATTATTGCCTCGCCATGCATAATTACCTTGGAAGTGATAAGCTTGGTACTCTGTTGAAGTGATGTAGTACCATGTGTCGGTTTCGAATGTCTTTCTCTTTGCGTTGAAGTCAAAGTAAGCATTGTTCAAAGCATCGTATGCGCTGTTGAGAGACTCGATTGTAGGATGAGACTCAGGAGCCATTGCAGTCTCGGCTGTCTCTATAGCGTTGGTAAAGTTTGCCTTTTCTGCCTCGGTAACATCACCATACTGCTGGTATTCAGGTTCATCCTCAGCATATGCGGAGTCACGTAATACTTTTGCATCATAGATACGTGAAAGCAATCTCCAACTGTTAGGAACAACAGCCTCAAGTGCTTCTGTAGCGGCAGTAAGATTAGTAATCTGCTCTGCGGATACCTTAGCAGCCTTGTATGCAGCCCATCCTTCTTTAACCAGAGGTTTCAGGGCATCTACTGCAGTTTTTACTTCTGTGTTGTAAACTGTTGGAGAGTTTACTTCGTCAGCAGTTGCATTGTATACCTGGAAATATGAAGGAGCGATGTGTGGATGGCTTAAATAACCTTGTCCGCCTACGTTCTTCAGTACGGAGAACTTATAGAAACGATAAGGCTCAGGAGCAGTAATCAGAGGAGAAGTATAGATACGTTGGTCTTTGATTGCAGGAATATCTTTGATGTAGGTTACTTCATTCCAATTGCTCAAAGTATCGTTTGTACCATACACTACAACATCGACAAGACGATATCTCTCACCATAGTCTATTACGCCGTATGTGACAGGAGCTTTACCGATAGGACCATAGTAGCTGTTTGTGTTACCACGACCACCATGTTTGAATACTATATTAGCAGAAGGGTGATCCTTCAAGTCAACGATAACGGCGTTGTAGTCTGTGCATTCTGCAGCAGGACCACCGGCAGCACTCCAGCGTGACTGTACATATGTGGATAGGTTTCCGTCAATGAGATTTGCATAGCTGCCTTCGCCCCACTGGTTTTGATTCAACCAAACCTGATTGTCTTCTCTGTTATATACAGTAGTATCAGAACCATCGCTGGCACCACCCGCAATAACGTTTAATCCACTTGATTTTAATAGTGAGTCACCCAATACGGGAAGAGTAGCATTAGCCAGTGCTGCTTCAGCTTTGCCTAACAAGTTGTGTATATCAATAACGCGTTTCTTATTTTCACCAATAGCCATCAGACTGTCAAGTACATCGCCTTCAATAGGATCTAATGTCCAGTAAGCAGAGTAAATAGTTGTACCTGCAGACGCATATCTGTTGAGAGTACTATTCTCTATGGCAGTACCGCCAGCGCCGATATTGCCAGCGCAGAAGAGGTTGTATGTTTCGTTTGGATCCATTATCAAGAAGAATCCTCTTGCACAGTACATGTTCATTGGCTGGAGGTAGTATGTGCTGAATGTACGCATGGTCTGTTCGTTATTTTGGAATACGACCTCTTTAGGAGAGTCGCTCAGATATACCTGCCCAGATGCATCCAAGTCAAGATAACCGCCGGTAGCCATGTTTTGAACAGTGTATAATGGCTTGGGAGTCTTGCTGTTAGACATATTGCCAGTAGCTGTAACTTTCCATGCATTGTAAATATCGTTTTTGCGGTATTGCTTATTTTGTATCAGTTCATGGCTGTCAACAGCTGTTGTTGTGTCGATAAACTCGGGGTTGAAGTCCCAAAGTAATTGCTGTTCGTCATTAGCATACAGGGTGTAGGCTGTATTCTTGAATTTAACCTTATAAGAGGTTTCATTATAGTAAGGCGTACCATCACGCGGAACGAAAATAGACTGATTCTTACCATAAGAAGTTTGAATGCCTCCTTGATAGTAGTTTGCTTCATTAAATTTCAAATTCCAGTCTTCTCCATTTTTCAAGAAATAGTAGCCGTCAGCAATAGGATTCTGAACTTTGTCAGTATCCTTCAATGTTTCCATTGTCGCCTTGTAGATGGCATCCAGTGCGGTTGTCATAGCTTCGCACTCATCATCGCTGGCACTTTGGTTAGCGTAGAGTTCACGTGCTTCAGCTAATTTGGCGCGGAGTTCTGCAACGTAGCTTTCTTTAATCTGGCCAGGTTTATCTCCTACTGACCAGTCTTGGAGTACACCGCCGGCATCAGTGATTGCACCATTCAGTTTGAACTTGGCTGTGATACGCTCAGCGGGAACGCTGTAAAAGTCCCAAAGGCCATAGGTCATAGAGTTAGTTGGATTCTGTGTATTAAAGAAATGATTTCCCATGTTCAGAGGGAAATAGTTGTCGCTTTGAGTGATACGGAAAGAGTTGCTTTCTATCCACGTCAATATTTGTTCGTTCTGTGGTGTACCGCGCATAGGCAATTGACACCATGCGGAAACATTAGGAACGTTAGCCAGATATCTGATGGTCGGGAAATAATATGTGGAGTCACCGCAGTCAGCACTGGCTGCCATATTTTTGATAAGATAGTTTCCGTCTGGAAGCTCTGTAAATTTCCAAATGAATTTATCTGGCAGTTTGGAATCTTCTACTGTTGTGGCCTTAACGTCAGCATCGTAGATAGGTTCATATCCAAACCAGTAAGTCTCACCAAACCAACGGTGAGATTTCATGTTAGCCCGAATATCATCAGGATAAGTACCCGGCGTTTTGGTCGATGTTGTATATTCACGACGTCCATAGTCATTAAAGAATGTGGCATATTTCTCCAATCCGCCGCCATAGTCATCAAAGTGGTTTTTCATGTAGAAGTAGCCTCCGTTGAGTGGCACAATATATTTCTCCACTTCTGCTTGGGCAGCTTTTACTTTTGTGGTCATTGTCACATATTCGTCTTTTGTGCCACCATCCTCAAACAGAGTTGTTGCCTCGTCAAGGACGGTCTCAAAAGCCTCCAAAGCTACAGGTGAATTGACGTTGCCAGGGTTTACGCCTTCAATGAGTCCCAAACCTTTAGCATCGGTGATAGCCTCGTTCAGTTGGAGCCACTCCACGCATTTACCGGTCAAAGAGTCGAAACATACAGGAGTCAGATAGAATGAAGCTGCTATAGGAGAGTCAAAACTGTTAAGTTTGAGCTGGCTGTGTGCTCCAATTCTCCAACGCCATCGTGAGGATACAGGGCGGATCATGAACATTTGGCTTGCCTCGGGTATGACAGAGTCAGGATAGTTGGCAAGGTATTTCTTCATATTGGAGGCACTCGGGCGCTTCGGTGTATCCTGACGGTCCATCTTGGCTTCCCACGGATTGTCTACGCCTTCATATTCCCCTTTGGAATTTTTAATGCCGACACATCCCCAATCTTTTGTACGGAAGAAGTAGGTGTCGTTTTCTCTTCCTGTTGCATAAATACGGGTTGATTGACCGGCAACAGGTCTGTGAGGATACATATAGGTGCGCGACTGGGTGCCGCAGTTCTTGATGTGATACTGTGGTGAACCGTCTTTGTCGTTGGCATCTCTCCATATGTGCCAGATGCATGACAGGTCACTTCTTCCTGTCAGCGCCATGTTTGTGATATGAGGACCAGTAAATGTCGTATAGTCATAGAACTGGTGCATAGTGAGACATCCAGGGCCATAGACTGTGTTAGATGTCGCGGAGTAGTTGGACCTGATATAGTAGTAGCCATCAGCTATAACCGTATCAGTCACGCTCCATGCGGCATTGACATTCAAAGCTCCACAAAAAAATCCTACTAAAAAAAGTAGAAATAAATAAACTTTTTTCATAAGCTTTTCCTTTAATAAGTTACACATAAATTAATTCATTGATAAATAAATTTTAAACTCCTTTTCTTTCTATTTGATTTTCAAAGTTACGAAAAAAGTAAGACATATAATATTATGTGACATCACTTTTTTGCAGGTTAGTGATATACTTAATATTTGGGAAATTGTATAAAGGTTTTTGTGGTATTGTTCAGCCTGTGTATTAAGGCTGTGATGTTTATGAACGGCAGCGAGGAAACCTGTCTCAGAGGAAATGGAAAGATTATAGCTGACCGCTTTCCACCATTAGGACAATACGTTCAGTGAATTTGTCTTCCCCTTTTGGATCATACTTCTTGGTAAGGCTATTACCGTATAGCCCGGCAAACACTTGATAAACACCGGCTTTAAATGGGCCCAAAAAAGCCTTTACCATATCGTAAGAACTCTGCCCGCACTCTCTGTTGATGAGTTTGACCAATAATTTGCCTTGGGAGCGTGACATTTTTTTTACCAATGGAGCATATTGTTCTTTTACCCCTTTTTCTACTGCGGCAATGTGTGCTTTCTTGGTTTTCTCATCGGGTAAAGTCTGAAGGAAATCATATGTTTCTATCAGAGTTTGTTTTGCCAGCTGGGCTATGGGATAAACATATTTTATATTTGCAACCATACGGTTGTAACGTTCCCGCGCCTTGTCGTTCTTGAATTGTATGGGAGAATGCTTGTAGAAAGTGTGTAGTGTAATATTAGGAATACTGTCGCCTTTATAGTACGCTCTGCCGATTTTTACATATATAGCAGCCTGAAGAGTATCGTTAGTGGTACTCTTTACATCACCCGCCAATGCGCTCTGGCTGAAACAGAGGATGACTAAAACTGCTGTCAGGACGGTCACTTTCATTTTGCTGTTGCAAAAATAGTAAGTTTTTGTCTGTGCGTGTGTTTCTGTGTGGCATAATTAATAATTTTTTCCTAAAACTCCTGTTTACGTCCTTAAATTTTAGTTATTTTGCATTTTGTTAAACAAATCACGTACTATGCAAAAATACATTTTGTTTTTGCTCTTTGCTGTGTCTTTCTCCCAATGCATGGCACAGAATTATGCTTGGGAAGATTTTGTTGAAGACTTCTTACAGCAGGAGGACGAAACTATGTCAGAAGAAGAACGACAGTCTTTGCTGGAAGATTTGTCGGAAATCCACCAGAATCCATTTGAGATAAACAACATTAAAAAGGAAAATCTGCAGTTGCTTCCGTTCTTGGACGAACGGCAGATGGACAGCATCGTCAGTTATGTGCATCGATATGGTCCGGTTTTTTCTTTGAAAGAGTTATGGCTGATACCGTGGTTGGATAAGAAAACCAGGGATTATCTGTCGTTATTTCTCATATGTAAGGACATTCAGGGTTCTTTTTATAATGTGAGAGAAGGACGCATCCCCAAAAGCCGTCATCAGATTATAAGTAATTTTAATATTCCGCTTTACCAACGGCAGGGCTTTAAGGACAAGAAATATAAAGGTTATCCCTTTTATGCCGCATTCAGATATCGTGGTCAGTGGAAAGACGGAATGGAATGGGGATTAACTTTACAGAACGACGAGGGGGAACCGTTTTGCTCACATGGGAATTATGTGTTTGATTATCAAAGTTTCTATCTCTCAGGCAAAGGTAAAGGTGTGCTTTTGAACTGGTTGGTTGGAGATTATAAACTTAAATTTGGTGCAGGTCTTGTCGCAGGAAAGGGATATTGGAACAACATGACATCCTTGCTGATGTTTCCCAAGAACACCACAAAAACACTTTTCAAGCACTCATCAACAGATGAGTACAGGTATTTCCGTGGTGGTGCTGTTGTGCTGGGCTTACGGGCTTTTAATTTGACACTGTTTTGTTCTTATCGTAAGCATGACGCAACGATGAAGAATAATGAGATAGCTACTATCTTGAAAACAGGTATGCACAGGACTTCCTCCGAACTTGACAAAAAGGGTAATGCCGGTGCCTTTTCCACCGGATTTAATGTCGAGTGGAACAGGAACCCTTGTCTTTCGTTAGGTCTTTCGGCTGTATATGCTGCTTATGATAAGCGTTTTGCTTCGAGTACGGTTTTGTATAAAAAGTATGATATGACCGGTAAGTCTTTCGGCAACATGGGCATACATTATAATTATACCAAAAAGTCTTTTTCCATACAAGGCGAGGGGGCGTTGGATGCAAATGCCAATGTGGCGTGCCTGAACCAAATGACATACTCTCCTTCTTATTATGTCAAGATGTTATTGTTGCACCGCTATTACGCTAAGGCGTATAATGCCCCCTATGCATTTGCTTACGCTTCCCGGAGTTATGTCAAAAATGAGCATGGCGTGTTTGCGGGATTAAGTATCAACGCTATGCGAAAATGGAATATCAAGACGGCGTTTGATATGGCTTTTTATCCATATGCCATTTATAAGGCTTCCAGACCTTCGCGTAGGAGCACTGTGTTTGCGCAGGCGGAATACATGCCTGCAGAGAATACTTCTTTTGCTCTCCGCTATCAGTTAAGATGTTTTCAGGAGGACAACACTGCCAAGACAAAACTGACGAGTCTCTACAAACATCGCTTGAAGTTGCAAAGCCATTATCAGACAGGTGTTTTGAAACATCATTCCGCTTTGGACTTATCTTATTCCACAACTCAAGGTGACAAACCAGAGACGGGCATAATGCTGTCACAGAAGACGTCCCTGAAGTTGCCGAGATTCGCCCTCAGTTGCGCTGGTGCCTGGTTTAGTACAACAAGCAGCAGTTCTGCTTTGTATCTATATGAACCGGGTCCCGCATACGCATACGCTTACCCGGCTTGTTTCTATCATGGGATTAGGGGCATGCTGATGGTTTCGGGCAAGATGATGCATAATTTGGAAGTTGCATTTAAATATGGTATAACTTATTACTTCAATAAGGATACGATATCCTCATCAACGCAACTCATACGTCATCCGTACAAAAATGATGTCTATATTCAAATAAATCGGAAATTTTAGGACAGAATCATTTAACT
The DNA here is from genome assembly GCA_902766625.1 of uncultured Bacteroidales bacterium. Taxonomy (GTDB): domain Bacteria; phylum Bacteroidota; class Bacteroidia; order Bacteroidales; family Bacteroidaceae; genus UBA6382. The sequence goes on from CACXEH010000123.1 coordinate 7,502, forward strand.
TTGCTACTTTCGCAGTTAAAATCGGATTCTGGTTATGTCAACAGTATTATACCCTTCCCCTATATTCGGTCCGGTGCATAGTCGCAGGCTGGGCGTGTCATTAGGCATCAACCTGATGCCCAATGACGGCAAACTGTGCTCCTTCGATTGTATTTATTGTGAATGTGGATTCAACAAAGATTTCAGGACATCGACCCGACGGCCTTCGAGAGAGGAGGTCCGCAGGGCGTTGGAAAATGTTTTGCAGAAGATGACATCGGATGGAATTCTTCCTGATGTCTTGACTTTTGCTGGTAACGGCGAACCTACTGCTCATCCGCAATTCAAGGAAATAATAGAAGACACCATTGCTTTAAGAGATGCGTATTGCCCGAATTCACATGTCAGTGTGTTGACAAACGCTACCTTCATCAGTCGTCAGAATGTCTTTGACGCTTTGATGAAAGTAGATAACAACATCCTTAAGTTGGATACAGCTGATGACGCTTATATTAAGCTGGTCAACAGGCCGGCCTCTACGGACTATACCGTGCAAGGTCAGGTCGCTAATATGAAGAAATTCAACGGGCATTGCATCATTCAGACCATGTTCATGAAAGGTATATTTAATGGCAAGGATGTAAACAATGTCAAGCCTGAATATATAGAGCCATGGCTGCGGGCAGTTGCCGAAATTAAACCTCGTCAGGTCATGATTTACACGATTGACCGCGAGACTCCCGATAAAGAGTTGCGGAAAGCGTCCAAGGAGGAATTAGATGACATTGTCAGGCAGATAGAGAGTCTGGGTATTCGTGCTACTGCTTCTTATTGAATTACGGATGACTCGCTTGATCAGAAATATATCTTTTTTGCTGCTTGCCGTTGTTGCCGTGCCGTTATGTCATGCGCAAAAAGCTAAAGACGTACTGCTCGGCGATAGTGCCATTATAGGCGAATCAAAACCTTATTTTAGTGCTGTGGCACCATTCAGTATAGCGGCTTCCGTCGGGTCATGGGTTTTGCGGAGTGAGGACCGTGATTACAGCAAACGTCTCGGCGACACTTTTCTTGAGAGAAAAACCGATTGGTATGATACGCCATTGGCTTTGCTGCCAGCCGCGTCGGCCTATGCGCTGAAACTTGCCGGCGTGGAAAGCAAAAGCACGTGGCAAAGGCTCCTTGTCAGCAACTCTTCCAGTGCCGCCCTTGCAACCGGCTTGTCGGCGTTGCTGAAAAGCTGGACGACGTCTGTCAGTCCTGACGGATCGTCCAGGCATTCTTTCCCTTCCGACCACGCTGTTGCCGCTTTCGCCTCTGCGGCCATTTTGGACGAGGAGTATGGCTACCTCTCGCCATGGGTGACGGTAGGAGGCTATGGCGTGGCATCTTTGACTGCGCTCATGCGTATCGGTCACAACAAACATTGGATAGGCGATGTCGTCCATTCTTTCAATTTCGGCAATGCTGTTGCGAAGGCGGGCTATATGATAGGCGATATGCTCACTGCCGGCAATGGCATCAATTTCAAGGAACGTCCGTTCTATATGGAGTTTGACAAGGCTGAGGCTTCTTTTTTGAGCGCCTATTCTTCGGCAGTGGTATCTGTCAGACACTTTCATCACAACAACACAAGTTTTTATATGAAGACCGGCTATGCGTCAGGCGTAGAGGGCGCATGGTTTTTGACACCCCGTCTGGGTATAGGCGGCAGGGCAGGTGTGAGTTACTTCCTTCCCAAAATCAATAACACCGTGCAGTCTTTTTCCTTGGATTATTTTGATGCGGCGTTGGGCTTATATTTTGCCACGCATCTGAAAGGCAGATGGTTCTGGGGTGCCCATCTGTTGGGTAGCGCACACTGGCTGACAAGTGGAAATAATGAACTGCGCCAGCACGGCATCAGTCTTCAGAAACTCTATGGAGCAACCGCAGGTGTAAGCCTGGATTATACCGTAAAGAAAAACTTGTCGTCACGCTTTTTTGCTGATTATAGTCATCTGTTTGACGATTTCCGTCAGCAAAGAATATCTGTCGGCATATCTACTTGCTATAATTTCAGATAATTTTTTGAAAGGGCATGGAGTAAACCATATCCCATGCGGCTCTGATACTGTCTTTCGCGCGAAGAAAGATTTTTTTGACTCGAAAACTTTTATATTCCATCCCGTGGAATGTACGTTCCAGCCTTAGGAACATACATTCTGTCCGTTGGAACTTACGTTCCATCCTGTGGAATAGAGCAAATATCGGCGAAGACGAATAAACAAAGCCTCGTGATACAGGTATTTTCATCATTATATTTCAAATTATATTCCACCTACAGGTAAAAAATTGTAATTTTACAACGCGAAACTTGAAGACAATGACAATGATTAAAGCTACTTGGAAAGAAAAAGGATATGTGGACGAGCCCATTCCTTCAGGGACAGACCTGGTGCAGGAGATACGTCGGATGTGTAAGGAAAAGAATGCCGTCATTCTTTCTCATTATTATACAGACAAACCGCTGCAAGACATTGCGGACTTCGTCGGCGACAGTCTGGCGCTTGCGCGCAAAGCAGAAAAGACCAATGCCGACATCATTGTGATGGTAGGTGTGCACTTCATGGGAGAGACAAACAAAATCCTTTGTCCGGACAAAAAAGTGCTGATACCAGACCTTAATGCCTCATGTTCGCTTGCTGAGAGTTGCCCGGCAGACAAGTTTGCTGCATTCAAGAGCCAGCATCCTGACTATAAGGTCATATCTTATGTCAATACCACGGCTGCTGTGAAGGCCTTGACGGATATCACTGTCACTTCCGCCAATGCCTGTGAGATTGTTGACAGCTTTCCGAAAGACGAGAAAATCATCTTCGGACCTGACCGTAATCTCGGTGCCTATATCAATGCCAAGACGGGCAGAAATATGCTGCTTTGGGACGGCGCATGTCAGGTGCATGAGCGTTTTTCGGTGGAACGGATTGTAGAGTTGAAAAAACAGTATCCTAGTGCCAAGGTACTGGCGCACCCCGAGTGCAAGGGCCCGATATTACAGATGGCGGATGTCATAGGCTCTACAGCGGCGTTGCTCAAATATACTATCAGCAGCACGGAGAAAACCTTTATCATCGCTACCGAGAGCGGAATTCTCTTTGAAATGCAGAAGAATTCACCGGACAAAACTTTTATACCTGTACCGCCTGAAAGCAGCGAAACCGTTGGCTGCCATTGCAATGAATGTGCTTATATGCGCATGAATACAATGGAGAAATTATATAATTGCCTGAAATATGAATGGCCTGAAATAATGATAGACAAGCAAACCATTGATGCTGCTGTCAGACCTATCAATGAGATGCTTGGCCTTTCGGCAAAGTTAGGATTATAATCCTTTCTGCGGTTTTACTGTGCCGTTATCTTTATCATCAAACTTGTACGCGGATCTTTCAGTGTCAGCTTAAGGCCGTCGGCGAGTTCCTGCCCAGACTTTTGTATAGACTCGTTGGTGTCTCTGTTGGTCAGCACATAGGTGCGGTCAGGTTGCAAACCTGAAAGATGTACAATATAATCTTTGTCTTTATTCTGTTCACGTCGGAAGGCGACAATGTATCCGGTCTGATCAGAAGGGCGGAATAGCTCATAAGCCAGCCAGATGTCGTCGCCTGTCAGATTGCCCACGCCGCTCAAGGGATAGAAATCCTCATGGAAATACGGGCGGATATCACGAAACTCAGCCATGCGCAATTGCATGTCTGTATAAGATTGTCCCTGCTGTGCCAGCTTCCAGTTCATCACGACAGCATCGCTGAATGAAGAGCGGCTGTCAAACGGATTAGTGCTGTAAAGTCCCGTGCCGTGTTGGGGAATATAGAAGGAAAGTCCGTAGGTATGGCATTGGTATCCCACACGTTCAGAGTAATGGTAGTCAGTGCGCCACAATGGAGCAGAGCGTAGCATAGTCTCATAGTCTATGCGGTTGCCGCCACTGGCGCAATTATCGATAATCGCATTGGGAAAACGCTCAAGAAGATTGTCCCAAAACTTATACAGCCCCTCAATATACTTTACCTCTGTGATGCCTTGGCGGTTTTCTTTATCGTGGTTGCGCCACAGGGATTCGGGTGCGATGTTGAAATCTTGGCGATAATAGTCTATTTGGTTCTCTTCCATGAAATCACCGATGAATTTGCTCAGCCACTCTACGGCATCGGGATTGGAGAGATCAAAGAGGTGGTTGGTGCGGCTGCCCCGTATCAGCCATTCGGGGTGAAGATTGTAGAAATAAGTGCCTTCTACAACGCGCTCAGGCTCAAACCATACCATAAACTTTGAGCCGAACTTATGTGCATGTTCTCCTATCGGGCGCAGTCCGTTGTAAAAGCGAGTGGAGTCTATAATCCAGTTACCGTTGGTATTCTGCCAGCCTTTGCCGTTCTGGTAGTCTGCCGATGTGGCTGTCCAACCTGCGTCAAGCCAATAGACCTCAGGCGCGATTTTGAAACGGTTATAGCGGTTAATCAGTGCCTTGGCATACTCTTCGTCAAGACAGGTATATTCCTGACAAGGTGCAGGGTCGCCCCAGTTGAAGCCGCCGGAAATAGGATAGAATATGGGTTTGCCGTCAATGTGGCGGGAATGATGTTCCAATAAGAAACGGCGGAAGTTGTTGTGTCCCACCATACGGTCTTCTCCTTGCCAGAAAAGGAGGCACAGACTTGGGAAACGCACGTTTTCGCCAGGCTCAAGATAAGCATTAAAATGTTCTATGCCTGCTTGGAGCGAAACCGAATTATCGGAGATGCAGCGTATATCGCTTTGCCAAGTCCCCGACCAACCTATTGCAACCAACACTCCGGCGGAAGCCGGTGACTCGATGTTAAAAAACGGGAAGTCTTTCCTTGAAGAGCGACCGCCGAAAGGACGCATGTGGTGAAGATAATTGGGCTTCATATCCAGAGTGTGGGGTGCGAAGTCTGACCGTGAGGCATAACTCCCTTCAGCATAGTGCAAACGGAATAATCCGCGCTGCGGGTATATAAAATTGACATCGCCCGTATTTACGTCAGATATCTGTGGTGTGTTGCGGTTGCCTGTGTTGCGAAAACGCAATACCCAATCCACCGCACCGTAATTGGAGTAACTGTTTATTGTACACTCTACAGCAAGACCTGTCTCAGGGTCGGTGTAAATGGCTAGATACTGTTTCTGGCCTTTCTGTCCGACTGGCAGCTCCTTGAAAGAAAATTGCCATTTGGCAATAAATGTGTCAGAACTCTTGCCGTTATAACGGAAAGAGAAAGGCGGTACCCGATGACGAGCGAACTGAGTTTTTATAAACTTGTCTGCATCTACGGCATGACGATTCATTGTTACAGTTGTCTGTCCGATAGACAACGCAGGAGTTACGACGAGGGCAACTAACGAGAAAAAATATCGTAAAGACTTCATTATTAATATGAAATTTAAACTTTTGGATTGTAAAGTTACAAAAGAATGGAATAATAAAAGCACTTTTAAGTCTATATTAATCAGCAAAAAGACGAATGGCATATTTAAATCTTAGAATTAAACGGCAGTGCAATGATATTTTGGGCCATCCTGTCTCTTATCGTTGAAAATGCAGAAAAAGAGTCTGAAGATATTAGAATCAAAAAATGTGGAATTTGATTTTGACAGATGATATAAAAATCAAAAAAATGTCTTTCCTTTTTTCAGATAATTCTTGCAGAAAAGAGCAGAAATGCATAATTTTGCATCTAATAATTCCGAAAGCAAAAACGTATGGACACAAAATTAAAAAAAGTATTGGTATTAGGCTCCGGTGCATTAAAGATTGGTCAGGCCGGAGAGTTTGACTACTCTGGTTCTCAAGCCCTCAAAGCTCTTCGAGAGGAAGGCATAAGTTCCGTGTTGATAAATCCCAATATTGCTACGATACAGACATCAAAGGGCATCGCCGACAAAGTGTATTTTTTACCGGTAACGACTCATTTTGTTACAGAAGTCATCAAGAAAGAGCGTCCTGACGGCATACTGTTAGCTTTCGGAGGCCAGACTGCCTTGAACTGCGGTACTGAATTATTCCTGAACGGAACACTTAAACAATATAACGTACAAGTCTTAGGTACCTCCGTTGAGGCTATCATGAATACAGAGGACAGGGATTTGTTTGTCAAGAAATTGACAGAAATAGATTTGAAGGTTCCCGTCAGTCATGCATGTGAGACGATGGAGGACGCCATTGCCTCGGCAAGACAGATAGGCTATCCTATAATGATCCGCTCTGCTTATGCACTCGGAGGACTTGGCTCAGGTGTGTGTCCTGACGAGAAAAAATTCAAGGAGATAGCCGAAAGCGCTTTTACCTTTGCACCACAGGTTCTTGTTGAGGAGAGCCTGAAAGGTTGGAAGGAGATAGAATTTGAGTGTATACGCGATGCCAATGACCATTGTTTCACAGTGGCATCAATGGAAAATTTTGACCCTCTGGGCATACATACAGGTGAGTCTATCGTTGTCGCACCGACATGTTCCCTGACCGAACAGCAGGTGAAATTGTTGCAAGATATCACCATCAAGTGCGTCCGCCATTTGAATATAGTCGGAGAGTGTAACATTCAATTTGCTTTCAATGCAGAGACCAATGACTACCGCATTATTGAGATTAACGCCCGCCTGAGCCGTTCTTCTGCTTTGGCATCAAAGGCAACAGGTTATCCTCTGGCCTTCGTTGCAGCGAAGATAGCTTTAGGATACACGCTGGACCAGATTGGCAAAATGGGAACACCCAACTCTGCCTATGTGGCACCGTCGTTAGACTACCTCATTTGCAAGATACCACGTTGGGACTTGACCAAGTTCGTGGGTGTGAGCCGTCAGATTGGCTCAAGCATGAAGTCTGTGGGCGAGATTATGAGTATAGGGCGTACCTTTGAGGAAATTATACAAAAAGGCCTGCGCATGATAGGACAGGGTATGCATGGATTTGTATGCAATGACCATGTTCATTTTGACAATGTGGAAGAAGAACTCGCCAATCCTACTGATCTAAGAATTTTTGCTATAGCTCAGGCTTTGCAGGAGGGACTGTCTATAGATCGCATCTATGAGTTGACAAAGATTGACAAATGGTTCCTCGTAAAACTGAAGAACATCGTAGATTACCAGAAAGTCCTGGCATCTTATAAGACAATAGAAAAAGTGCCTGCCGACGTGATGTATCAGGCTAAAATCTTAGGATTCTCTGATTTCCAAATTGCACGCATTGTGACCGACTGTCACACAGGTACAATGGAGAAAGAAAACCTTCAAGTGCGTGAATATAGAAAGAAATTGGGCATACTCCCGGCCGTGAAGCGTATTGAGACGGTGGCAAGCGAGCATCCGGAACAGACCAACTATCTGTATATGACATACAGTGTAAAAGGATATGACATAGATGTCAGCAAGGACAGCAACTCGGTTGTCGTACTTGGCTCAGGCGCATACAGAATAGGAAGTTCCGTAGAGTTTGACTGGTGTTCTGTCAATGCTATCCAGACGGCACGCAAATTGGGTTATAAGTCTATCATGATAAACTATAACCCGGAAACCGTATCAACCGATTACGATATGTGCGACCGCCTATACTTTGACGAATTGTCTTTAGAGCGTGTACTGGATGTTATTGATTTGGAAAATCCCAAGGGCGTTATCATTTCTGTTGGTGGCCAGATACCCAATAACTTGTGTATGAAACTCTATCGTCAGGGTGTACCTGTTTTGGGTACTTCTCCTGTCAATATAGACAGAGCGGAGAACAGAAACAAATTCTCGGCTATGCTTGACTCTTTAGGTATTGACCAACCGGAATGGAGCGCATTGACTTCAATGGATGACGTCAAGAAATTTATAGATAAAGTCGGCTATCCAGTTCTGGTGCGTCCCTCGTATGTGCTTTCAGGTGCGGCGATGAACGTATGCTATAACGACAACGAACTGAAACGCTTCCTTGAAATGGCTTCTGAGATTAGCAAGGAATATCCTGTGGTGATCTCAAAGTTTATGACGGAAACCAACGAAATTGAATTTGACGCTGTGGCCAAGAACGGAGAGGTGGTAGAGTACGGCATTAGTGAGCATATTGAGTTTGCCGGAGTGCATTCAGGCGATGCCACGATGACCTTCCCTGCACAAGACATCAGTTTCAGTGTGGTACGTCAAATAAAGAAAATAAGCCGTGCTATTGCCAAAGAATTGCAAATTACGGGACCGTTCAACATACAATATCTTGCAAAGGGTCGTACTATTAAGGTTATTGAGTGTAACCTGCGTGCCAGTCGTTCGTTCCCCTTTGTCAGCAAGGTGTTAAAGCGCAATTTGATTGACACCGCGACACGTATTATGCTTGATGCGCCGTATGACAAGCCTGACAAACGTGAATTTGATATAGATTGGATTGGTGTCAAAGCCAGCCAGTTTAGTTTTGCGCGTCTGCAAAACGCTGACCCGATACTTGGTGTTGATATGAGTTCAACAGGAGAAGTGGGCTGTCTGGGTGATGACTTCAACGAGGCATTGCTGAATGCGATGATAGCAACGGGTTACAAGGTTCCAGGTAAAGATCAAGGAATATTGATTAGCAGTGGTGACGTCAAAGAAAAAGTAACATTACTGGACAGCGTGAAGAAGTTCCAGGAGAAGGGTTATACAATATATGGTACGGAAGGAACGGCTAAGTTCCTTAACGAAAATGGCGTGAAGACCACACCTGTATCTTGGCCGGATGACAAGAACAGCCATGCTGAAAATGTTATGGACATGATTGCTTCACATCGTTTTGGCTTGATCGTCAATATCCCGAAAAATCGTACCACGCGCGAGCTGACGAACGGTTATCATATTCGTCGTGCTGCGATAGACCACAACATCCCGCTGATAACCAATGCCCGTTTGGCAAATGCGTATATCAATGCCATCTGTGAGATGGATGTAGATCAGATTCAAATTAAGAGCTGGCAGGAATACGTATAAGACGCTGTCCTTATGGCATGTGTGCGGATTATACTGACGTTGATAGCTTGCGTCGCTTGCAGCGCGATATGTATGGCGGAAAAAGGCGACCTGAAAACAATCATGCCTGCTGAGGGTAAACTCATAGAAGATATTGTTTACAAAACATCGCGTCAGGGAAATCAATGTTTAGACATCTATATACCTAATATAAATGCGACAGGCAAGTTGCCTGTGGTTGTTTATATTCACGGCGGTTCATGGATGCATGGATCTAAGGATGAGCCGACAAAATCTGTCTGGGCCCGTGCAATGCTCACGGATTTGTTGAAGAATGGCTATGCTGTTGTCAGCATCAATTACAGATTAGTAAACGACTCCATTACAGTCATCTATCCCGAACCTTTGGCAGATTGTAAAGATGCTGTGAAATGGGTGAAGGCTAATGCGGAAAAATACAAATTGGATGCCAATCGTGTTGCTGTTATGGGCTCTTCTGCCGGTGCTCACTTGGCTTTGATGACAGCCTATTCTCCTGACGGAATCGCTATGGGAGATGCTGTGCTGCGAAATTACGATTCAAAGGTAAAATGTGTCGTAGATATCTACGGACCGACAGACCTTAGTAATATTCTACAGTCAAGATTGCCGTCTGCGGCTATCTCATTCGCGTCCCTGCTGATAAAAAAGAGTGTTTTCAAGATGAGAAGCACTTTATTGTGGTCCTTTACGGGTGAAAGTGCATTCCATCCCATCAGACGCACAAGGGAATGCTTATTGTATTCACCAATGACTTATGTGAGAGATGCGGTGCCAACGATAGTCTTTCATGGTACAAAAGACATGATTGTTCCATACAAACACACAACAAGGCTCGAAAACGCTATGAGAAAAAATAATAAGGAAATCGAGGTGCATCCTGTTGAAGGAGAGAATCATGGATTTCGGACGATGAATGTGAAAGTGGCACAAGAAATAAGTGCCCAACTTATAAACTTCTTGAAAATAAACCTTTGAAAAAACGATATGATGCTGAACAAAACAAATCAAAAGGTATTTTTGATACTATTGTGTCTGTTGCCGTTTAGTCAAAAGGCGAACAGTCAAAGCTATACTGTAGAATGTAATAAAATCTGGGGTGATGCCGATACATACTGCGCATTCACTTCAATAATTAAGCACAAAGGAAACTATCTCTGTTCTTTTCGCGAAGGAGTGAGCCATATTTTTGATGAAAAAGGAAAAGCTGAAGGGAAAGTACGTATAATCGCCTCGCGCAATGGTAAAAAATGGAAATCTGTATATCTGGGCAGCAAGAAAGGCTATGACTTGCGGGACCCCAAGATGTCTGTTATGCCAGATGGGCGCGTTATGGTGATTTTTGGCGGGAGTATATATCAAAACAAAAAACTTGTTGGTATGGAACCGCAAGTTTGTTTCAGTACTGACGGAATACACTATAGTGAGCCTCAGCCGATTCAGTTTACAGACGGATATATCCACAAGCGTGATTGGCTGTGGCGTGTCACATGGCACGAAGGGACGGGCTATGCGGTGGATTATGGCTCTGATGAAAATAATAAATCATTTCTGCGACTTTATTCTACTACGGACGGAATACATTTCAGTCTTGTGTGTAATCTGTCTGTATCTGATTCCCCTAACGAAACTACTGTACGGTTTTTGCCTGATGGACGCATGTCACTGATGGTAAGACGTGATGCGGCCGACTGTAAGGGCTATTGGGGTACGGCCTCTGCACCATATACGCAATGGGAATGGTCGCCGATGGAAATGCGGTTAGGAGGACAGGACTTCTTGGTACATAACAACAAATTGCTTGTTGCGACGCGCAGTTACCATCTGCCTCAGTGCAAAACGGCACTATACAAAGGCAACCTAAAAGGAAAACTGGAAGAAGTGGCAGTACTTCCGAGTCATGGTGACAGCAGTTATCCTGGACTGCTGATAGAGGGTGACAAATTGTGGATTAGTTATTATTCATGCCATCAAGGTAAAAAAGCGGCAATATACTTGGCAAAAGTGCCATTAAGTGCGTTTGATTAACAAAAAAACGCAAAAAAATGCGCAATAATTTGTTTAGCAAAGACAAAACCATTAACTTTGCACTCGCAAAAAGAAAAACAAGCATTTTGCCAATCAAAATGCAGGACTTGTAGCTCAGTTGGTTAGAGCAACAGACTCATAATCTGGAGGTCCCAGGTTCAAGCCCTGGCTGGTCCACATTGAAAATC
>CACXEH010000124.1 GCA_902766625.1 uncultured Bacteroidales bacterium
ATGTATCGGGTTTGCCAGAATCATTCTGAAACGATACAAAGACATGCGTGAAGATATCAGTCGTGACAGTGAACACTATGAGCATCTGAAATTACACCTAAAAGAAGTATATGATTATGCACAAAAGCGTTATAAAGATATTCAGCAGAGTATTTTTGTCAACGGAGATGAAAGCTATTTCAGTATCCTTTCACATCTCAACCGCTCCATCCGACAAACAAAACGTGACCTAATTGACAAATATGAGAATAAAAATTATGAGTATAACCATATCAAGAGTGAATGGCGTGGCTCTATCGTGTTCGGGTTAGTATTATTTGTTGTTATTTATATCACAGTTTCGTTTATTCTCAGCAACATTATTGTCAGGCTTTTGATGAGAAAAATCAAGAGATTGCGCGAGAACAAAGAGATGCAACTAAAAGCTGATTGCTTCATCATAGCAGGCAGTTCGTTACTCTTCGCTATCGCTATGATAATTGTCAAAACGATAATGCACCACAACTTTATCGTGATGGCAAGTCAGTTGCTTGTAAGTTATGCGTGGCTGATTACTACAATTCTTGTTTCGCTGCTTATACGCTTAAATGGAGAACAGATAAAAGGAGCGTTACGCATGTTTATGCCTATCATGACGCTCGGTTTTATCGTCATTATCTTCCGCATAATCTTCATACCAAACACGTTGGTCAACCTCGTTTTTCCGCCGATAATGCTTCTGTTTACAATATGGCAATATGTCGTTTTGCGCCATGCCGGTAAGGACGCTACGATGAATGATAAAATATATTCTTGGATATCGTTATTCCTCATGTGCATCGCGACGGTCATTTCATGGGCTGGATACGTATTGATGGGTGTGCAAATCTTTATATGGTGGCTCATTTTGCTGATGCTCATTTTAACCGTAACATGTGTTTACGATTTCCTCACTACGCAAGAGCAGAAGTATCTTCAGAAAAAACTCAATTTAAAGAAGGCGCCTGAACGTGGTTGGCTTAAACGAAACGGGAATGAGATTGCATCCACATGGTTTTACGATTTACTCCTGATGGTTGTATTGCCGATATGTATTATCCTTTCCATCATAATGTCTTTCTATATGGCGGCACAGGTGTTCGACCTGACGGATATATGTATGCGTGTATTTTTCACTCCTTTTGTAGACATTCCTGGAGTATGCCGTCTGTCTGTTGCGAAAATTACGATGTTGGCAAATTTATATTTCGTATTTAACTACGTTTGCTATGTTGTCAAGTCTACCTATAGAACACTTCGTATCCGTCATATCAAAAGCAAGAACAAGGGTGCTGCTGTTGCGACCAACCAAGCCAACTTTACGTTATTTTACAATATTACGGCCATAGTAGTTTGGGGTAGCTATTTTATTATGATTCTTGTCGTTTTGCAAGTTCCCAAGAACGGTATTTCCATAGTAACGGCAGGTTTGGCTACTGGTCTCGGTTTTGCCATGAAAGATCTTTTGGAAAACTTCTTCTACGGTATCTCTCTGATGACAGGCCGCTTACGCGTGGGAGATTGGATTGAATGCGACGGGATACGCGGAAAGGTTGACTCGATTACCTATCAAAGTACTTCTATTGTAACTGACGACGGCAGTGTCATAGCCTTCCTCAACAGTGCCTTATTTACCAAGAATTTTGAGAATTTGACACGCAACCACTCTTATGTTAAGTCAAAGGTTAAGATAGGTGTGTCTTATGGCAGCGATATTGATAAGATACGTAAGATACTTGTTGACAACATCAGTGCCATGGCGTATAAGAACAAAAACGGGCGCGATGTCATGGATACGAAAAAAGGTGTCAGCGTCTTGCTTGCAGAATTTGGTGACAGCAGCATAGAGTTGGTTGTGGTTTATTGGACGCTTGTATCAGAGAAAATTGGATTTGATTGCAAAGTGAACGAAATGATATATAACACACTGAATAAACATCATATAGAAATACCATTCCCGCAACGTGACTTGCATATTATATCTCATCCACAACAAGCACCGAAGAATAAAAAGGGTAAAGGCGTAGCAAGTGAATAACCAGCTTTTAGAAGAAATACGGCAATCCCGGAGAATGTCTTTTGCGCATCAACTTAAGCTTACCGTCGGCTTGAGTTTGCCTGCCATTATGGCGCAGTTGTCTACTATCCTAATGGAGTATATTGATGCTTCCATGGTCGGACATCTCGGCGCAGAGGCCTCTGCCGCCATAGGATTGGTCTCCACAAGTATTTGGCTGTTTGGTGGAGTTAATAATTCTATTGTCAGTGGTTTTTCTGTACAAGTGTCCCATGCAATAGGTGCAGCAGATTTTGAAAAAGCGCGCAGTATTTTGCGCCAGTCCATTTTATCTTCTCTCTGTTTATGTCTGGTAATTCTTTCAGTCGGCGCAGCTATCGCACCGCATTTGCCATACTGGCTCGGTGGCGATGAGTCAATCCGACACGATGCGACTCTTTATTTTCTTATTTTTATACTTTCATTACCAGCGTGGCAACTCAATTATTTAGGAGCAAGCATGTTGCGCAGCACAGGTAATCTGCGCTTGCCGAGTATGCTTAATGTCATGTGTTGTCTGTTAGATGTTGTATTTAATTTTGTGTTGATCTTTCCTTCCAGAATCATTGACTTGGGCGGAATTACCATGTTTCTCCCCGGTGCAGGCTGGGGTGTTGCCGGAGCTGCGCTGGGAAGTGTGTTAGCGCATGTTGTCACAGCTTCCTTGATGCTTTACTTTCTCTTTGTGCGTTCACCGGAGTTGAAATTGTGGCGTCGTCCTGGTTCATTTAAACCGCAAGGCCGCATTTTGATGAAAGCGGGAAGGATCAGCTCTCCGATGATGTTTCAGCATATCATCATGTGTAGCGCTCAAATATGTATAACGGCTATTGTCGCACCTTTGGGCGTCATACCCATTGCTGCAAACTCATTTGCTATTATTGCGGAAAGTTTGTGCTACATGCCAGGATATGGTATTGGTGATGCGGCGACAACGCTGGTCGGGCTGTGTATTGGTGCCGGAAAACGCGAATTGGCGAAAAAGTTCGCTTATTCGGCAGTATTTTTAGGAATGTCTGTCATGACTGTCATGGGTATAATTATGTATGCCTTTGCGCCTTTTATGATGTCGTTGATGACTCCTAATCATGCGATTGTGGCGTTAGGTGCAGAGATCCTGCGCATCGAAGCTTTTGCGGAACCCATGTTTGCGGCATCCATCGTCTCCTACTTTGCCTTTGTGGGCGCTGGAGACACCTTCAAACCGTTCCTCATGAATGTAGGTAGCATGTGGATTGTGCGAATAACCTTGGCGGCTTTACTGGCTTCCAGTATGGGATTGAGGGGAGTATGGATAGCTATGTGCATTGAGTTGTGCTGCCGTGGCTTTATCTTCCTTTTCCGCTTACATAAAGGTTGGTGGCTTCCTCAACAAGAAATGAGTAAACAAACGATAGAATAATATTATAATTACAAAAAAACGATTTATGCAAGAACTTAAAGATATTCAGTTGGGTGGAGAGCGTCCTCTCTTTGAAAGTCATCACTTATTGCTGGATAATGTCACGATTACAGATGGCGAATCGGCAATTAAGGAATGTAGCGATATTATAGTAAAAAATTGCCATTTCATCGGTAAATATCCGCTTTGGCATGTCCATGGTTTCGAGGTCTCCAACACTCATTTTGCTGTTGGGGCACGCTCTGCACTGTGGTATTCTGATAACCTGAAAATGACAGATACTGTCATTGATGCGCCTAAGATGTTCAGAGAGATGCATGACTTGGAATTGACTAATGTTACTATAAATGATGCTGACGAGACCTTCTGGAGATGTAAAAATATTGTGGTCAATAATGTCAAAATACACGAAGGAACATATCCTTTTATGTTTTCAGAGAATATTAAGGTAGACCATTTAGAGGCAGATAGTAAATATGTTTTCCAATATGTCAAAAATGTGGAGATTCATAACTCAAATATTATAACGCGTGATGCATTTTGGGAGACGGAGAATGTTACGGTTTACGATTCTTATATAGACAGTGAATTTCTCGGCTGGCACTCCAAGAATTTGCGATTTGTGCGTTGTAAGATTGCCGGAACCCAGCCTCTCTGCTATATCGACAACCTTATTTTGGAAGACTGCGAACTTGATTCTGCTTGCGATTTGGCTTTTGAGTATTCAGAGGTTTATGCCGATATCAAGGGGCATGTTCTCAGTATCAAGAATCCCCGGACCGGCAGGATTGTGGCGGATAGTATAGGAGAAGTTATTATCGACATGAACATCAAGGGTCCCGCCGATTGTAAGATAGAGATTCGTAAAAATTGATATTATTGACGGCGCAGAATGCTGTTCAGTACGCGACAGGTGGAGATAAGTTCACCTGTCGTGTTGTATATATTGACATTCCAAAGGTGTGTGCGATGCCCTTGGTGCAGTATTTTGGCTTTGGCATATAATGTGGCACCTATAGGAGCGGGCATGACATGATTGCCTGTTACCTGTGCTCCCATTGCGAACTCGTTTTCTCCGAGTGCTTGTATGCTGCCTATCCCTGCCAGCGTTTCTGCTAAAGCCAGTGATGCGCCACCATGAAGATAACCGAAAGGTTGGCATGTCCGCTCATCCACAGGCATTGTTGCCTCGACCTCAGTGGCAGATGCTTTTGTAATGGTTATTCCCAAATTGGCGACAAGAGAATGGGCCATTTTTTTGTTGATTTCATCGAGCGAATACATATTGCTATTTTGTCCGTTTTTTTACAGGGTCGCAGGTAAGGTTGATGCCCAGTTTGGCAAAAATCCTGCGGTCCACCTCACTTAGCATTATTGTTGCGTGGGCTTGACAGCCTCTGAGTTTTGGCAGTTGATCTAATGCCTTACGACAGTTTTCATCGGTTTTACTCAATACGCTCAATGCCACGAGCACCTCGTCGGCATGCAACATCGGGTCTTGTCCTCCGAGGTACTCTGTCTTGGTTTTCTGTATCGGTTCAATTAAGTCTTGCGGCAACAGCTTGATACTGTGGTCTATACCTGCAAGATGTTTGGTGACGTTAAGCAATAGTGAGGATGATGCTTCCAGCAGCGGGTTGGCAGATGCGGTGATAATAGTGCCGTCTTCTAGTTCCATGGCAGAGATGGCCCACTCAGAGTTTTCCTGACGTTCTTTTGCCGCCACAGTGGCTTTGCGGTAGTCTGTGGTAATTTTTGCTTGCTTGAGAAGAAGCGACAACTTGTTGACCTCATTGTCATTGCATGCGCCTTCTGCCATTTTGTTCAGTGCGATGTAGTAACGGCTGATGATTTCCTGCAGTGATGCCTCTTGGCAGATTTTGTCATCTGAGATACAGAATCCGACCATGTTGACGCCCATGTCTGTTGGGCTCTTGTAAGGGCAGGTTCCGTAAATGCCTTCAAATATAGCTGTCAGTACGGGAAATATTTCCACGTCGCGGTTATAGTTGATGGCAACTTTGTTGTAAGCGTCAAAATGATACGGGTCTATCATGTTGACGTCATTCAAGTCAGCTGTAGCCGCCTCATAGGCGATGTTTACGGGATGTTTCAAGGGGAGGTTCCACACGGGGAAAGTCTCGAATTTGGCATAGCCGGCTTCAACTCCGCGCCGGTGTTCATTATATAATTGAGACAGGCATACCGCCATTTTTCCGCTGCCCGGACCCGGTGCGGTGACGATGACTAACGGGCGTGTTGTCTCCACATAATCGTCTTTTCCGAAACCTTCATCTGAATCTATCAATGAAACATTGTTGGGATAGCCCTCAATGGTATAATGATAGTATGAGCGTATGCCCAGACGTTCCAGACGCTGGCGGTAATTGTCTGCGCTGCTTTGTCCGTTATAGTGGGTGATGACAACGCTACTCACCAGAAAATCACGCTTCATGAATTCAACCCTCAGACGCAGCACGTCCTCATCGTATGTAATGCCCAAATCCTGGCGTATCTTATTCTTCTCTATATCAATGGCACTGATAACGATAATGATTTCTGCGGAGTTGGATAGTTGCTGTAACATTCTCAACTTACTGTCAGGCTGAAAACCTGGCAAGACGCGAGTCGCATGATAGTCATCAAAAAGTTTTCCGCCAAGTTCAAGATAAAGCTTGCCCTTGAAGTGAGCGATTCTCTCTTTAATCTTTTCGCTTTGAATCTTAATATATTTTTCGTTATCAAACCCTTGTACCATATAGTGATTCTTTTCTTTTTCAAATACAAAATTACATTTTTCTATAGTGTTGTCATAGGAATTAATAAAACTTTTTGCTGCTTTATTTAAGATAATTTAGCCGCTATGAGAGTTGGTTTGTGCCGATAAGTCTTACATTCCATAGGTTAGAACGTAAATTCCATACTATGGAATGTATGTTCTACGGGATGGAACAGAGAAAGTGTCGAGGTGTGTTGATACATCCTTCATGGATGATGCAGTCAGGGATGCCTCCTGAAAATAATCAAAAGCGTGTAATGATGAAATTTTCATGCGGTTTTATCGGTAGAAATGCAGTAAGTGCCCGTAAAGTTTTGAGTGCCGGATATGCAAGGAGTAATGGGCATATTAAGGGTATGAAAAAATCTTCCCTTCTGCGTTATAACAACAGAAGGGAAGATTTTTTTGTGCATTGTTGCCGGAAATATCTTATGACCGGCGGTTTGCCCAATCTTACTGTGCGGATGTATCGGCAGGGAATGTAAAATCAGTCTTCTCTACACCATCTCCATATATGGTCTTGAAGTCATCGCGCATAGAAATGACGTGGTAGCCGGCTTCGTGCCACTGTAAGCCCAAAGCAAGGGCTTTCTCGCGGTTGGCGTGATCGCGCACATCATCGTCTGCAATCAGCATGAAAGCGGCTGAGCGGTAAGTGGTATTGCTTAGTGCAAAGTTGTGCATGGCAGCATCACCGCCACTATTGCCGAATGATAGTACCGGCACTTTGCCAATCTCTTGTGAGATTTGCAGCACTTTGTTTGTCTTCAAGTTCTTGATGATGAGTTCGTCTGTGCGGATAATGCTTTCCTCCTTGCCCATCGTATAATTTACACCGGCATCGGTGCCTTGGCTTGTGGAACTTAGTCTCACGTCCATTCCAATGACATGGTTCGGTTTGATGCCGATGGCATCCACCAGTGCTCGACAGATAAAGCGGTCTGAACCAGTGACAACATAGATTGTAAATCCGTGGGCTCTCAGGTAGTCGAATACTTGTAGCATGGGTTTATAAAAACTTTGTGCGTAAGTCATACCTTTAAATCCATTGGCATCTTTTGCAGCATATGCTTTGACATAAGTGTCAAATTCTGCCAGCGTCATACCGGCGTATGCCTTGGCAGCAGCTTGGGCATGTTTCATGTCAAAATTCGGAGGCAGCGGCGTGCCGTTACGGACAAAGTTTCTGATATCCATAGCGGTTTCTTTTACATCATCGGGGGCAATTGGGGCATATGTAGTGTCGTCCAGTACGCGATACTCCAAAAGGTTGTATTCAAAGTAGGTGGGATAGAGTTCACCGATGAAGGTCCCATCCATGTCAAATGTGGCAATACGGTCTTTCCGAGTGATATAATTCTTGGAATCCGGATTAGTCACATCTTCAACATACTCTTGTAATGTATTCAGTGCCTCGCAGGAATTCCACAGCGTAAAGTAGTCTTTTTCAGCCGGAGAATCGTTGTCGTCATCTGAGCAGGCGCAAAAAAGTCCGATGAAAACGAAGAAAAACAGATAAATTTTAGAAGTGTTCATGTGTGTGACGTTTGTTTATTCTGCTAAAGGAATAATAAACTTAAGCGTTTCGGTATTTAAAAATAATAGAGCGTGATTTTGACAATCATGCTCTATTTATTTTATACTGACATGTGTATTAATTTAGTCTGCCAATTTTGCACTGATGAACTCACGGTTCAAACGTGCGATGTTGGCGATTGACTCATTCTTTGGACACACTGCTTCGCAAGCGCGGGTGTTGGTACAA
>CACXEH010000125.1 GCA_902766625.1 uncultured Bacteroidales bacterium
GGTTATAGTAAAGACTCCCGCCGTAAGTCTTGATGACATAACGGAAGAACATCTTGGCTGGGTTGTCGACACATGCGGTATGGCATATCCTGCCGGTACGGAGAATATTGAAAGTGTTGCGGTTATTGCCCATGTAGATCCTGAGGGAACCCATCTGGCTGTTGCCCTGGATGATGCCGGCGCTACTGTCAACAGGCTCAGTGCGGGTAGCAGTATCAGTACATGGATGGCGCAACATCCCGTCAAGTGTAACGGTTATTGGAAATTGCCTGCCAAGGATGATTTTCTGAAAGTATTTGCAAGTTGCGGAGGAACGGCTTATACCGACGCTGACCTTACCGACAGTCAAACATTTGAAAGTGGAAGATTGCATTCGATGATGCGTGCCGCAGGCGGAAAAGTGATGAGCGGACCATATTGGATGTCTTATACAACTTATTACAATAGCTACTCACGATATTGGTATTTGCATTTTTACGAGGGCCGTACTGATGCCATCACCCACTGGAATCAAGGCAATAATACTTTTCACGTCCGTGCTTTTCTTGCTTTCACCAAGTCGGTGCAATAAGATTATCGTGTCATAGGGTGAGGCGGATGTCCAGGCCGTTACTGGTTATAAAGTCTGTTCAGGCGTTACTTATGCGGTCCGCAAAATATATAGTATGCGGGTCGCATATGTTTATTATAAATGTTTTAACTTTGTATTAAAATAATAGATTTACGAGGATGAATAGAGTCATTGTAACAGTTGTCGGTAAAGACACAGTAGGAATTATCGCCGCCGTATGCACCTATATGGCCGATAAGGGGATAAATATTCTGGATATCTCCCAAACGATTGTTCAGGAGTATTTTAACATGATGATGATTACGGACATTAAGTCTTGCACCGTGCCGTTTGACGTGATGTCTTCCGACTTGCAGAAGTTGGGCGAGAGCATCGGCGTTCAGGTGAAGTGCCAGCGTGAGGATATTTTTGACAAGATGCACCGCATATGATTAATATAAATGAAGTGCTCGAGACCAATAAAATGATCGAGCAGGAAAATCTGGATGTTCGTACCATAACTATGGGTATCAGTCTGCTTGACTGTGCCACCGGTGATTTGCGCCAGACGTGTGACAATATTTATTCCAAGATAACCTCTTTGGCAAAACATCTTGTCAAGACAGGCGATGATATCAGCCAGGAGTTCGGTATACCCGTTGTCAATAAGCGTATTTCCATAACGCCGGCTGCTATTATAGGTAGTTCGTGTTGCAAAAGCTCCAAGGATTTTGTAGAGATTGCCAAGACGCTGGATAAGGTTGCCTGCGATGTCGGTGTCAACTTTATCGGCGGTTTCAGCGCCATTGTGAGCAAAGGTATGACTCCGAGCGACGAGTTTCTGATTCGTTCCATTCCCGAGGCTATGGCATGCACAGGGCGTCTGTGCAGTTCTGTCAATGTCGGCAGTACTAAGACCGGCATCAATATGGATGCGGTGCGTCTGATGGGCGATGTGATTTTAGAAACAGCAGAGCTGACCAAGGAGCATGACTCTCTGGGGTGTGCCAAATTGGTCGTACTGTGCAACGCACCTGACGACAATCCTTTTATGGCTGGCGCTTTTCATGGCGTTAGTGAGGCTGATGCCATTATCAATGTTGGCGTTTCCGGTCCGGGTGTCGTGAAATATGTCATGGAACATCTGCCTGAGCATACAGACTTTGAAGTGCTTTGTGAGACGATAAAAAAGACGGCCTTCAAGATTACCCGTGTCGGACAATTGGTTGCACAAGAGGCGAGTCGTCGTCTGAATGTGCCGTTTGGCATTATTGACTTATCCCTGGCACCGACTCCGGCGATAGGTGACTCTGTTGCCGACATACTTAAATGTATAGGATTGGAGCAAGCCGGTGCGCCGGGTACTACCGCAGCTTTGGCTTTGCTGAATGACCAGGTTAAGAAGGGTGGTGTGATGGCTTCCAGTTACGTGGGAGGCTTGAGCGGTGCGTTTATTCCTGTTAGTGAAGATCAGGGTATGATAGATGCTGTATGCGCAGGTGCTCTGACCATTGAGAAACTGGAAGCCATGACCTGTGTCTGCTCTGTCGGGCTGGACATGATAGCTGTTCCCGGTGACACCAAGGCAACGACCATCAGCGGCATTATCGCTGACGAGTCGGCAATAGGCATGGTTAACCAGAAGACGACGGCAGTACGCATTATTCCTGTCATCGGTAAAAACGTAGGTGATGTGGTTGAGTTTGGTGGACTGTTAGGCCATGCGCCCATCATGCCTGTCAACACATTTGACTGCTCAGTATTCGTCAACCGTAAAGGACGTATCCCGGCACCGATTCACTCTTTCAAGAATTAAACCTTGCGGTTTACCAACCGCATGCTTTCCATCCGGCAACTTCATACCATTTGGTGTTTTTGAACATCTGGTTGAGGTTGCCGTAATATGTATATTGTGTATAGATTTCCCGAGGGAAGAACATTGACATGCAGCATACGGAATTATGGTCTACATTGTTGTAATAAGTATAATAACCTTTGCTGTAATAGTAGAATTTGTCGGATGCTTTAGTGTAGATGACACATTTGTCAAGTGCTTTCTTCCATTGTATGTAATTTTCTTCCGTCAGCAGTTTTTTCATAGCTGACGAGATGTCGTAGAAATCAGGGTAGGAGGTGTTGACAAATGATGTGTATGTCTGTACGCCGTCCATGTCAGGGTATTCGCCATTACTGATGGCGGTGTTCAGATAGGCCGATGTAGCACTTGCCAGATTCTCCAGTTCCGAAGTCTTTACCACAGACAATATGCAACCCTGTTCGCCATAGCTGGTGTGCGGATTATCCATAACGTCATAGTAGTAGGTATCAACAATCTTCTTTATGCTGTCTTCTGTGAAAGGACAGGCAAACAGACCGTTGGGAATCATGTCCGTGTAGTATATGCCATAGGCGGATGTCGTGGCAGGGCTTCCGATGATGTAGTCTGCGCTGTGTCTCAATTCGTATGCCACTTCTACGCATTGCATGAGGCAGGCATCAAAGAAGATATATGTGGGATGTATCTTACTGTTTTCTACGGCCCACGCCAAGGCGCTGATTTCCATTTGCATACCAATCTGTCCGTTTGCATCAATGTCATTTTCCATATTTCCGCCGGTTCCCACGTCAACGCCGAATCCCTTGGGGGAATATTGCTTAAACTTACGTTTCTCGTTTGATGAGAAGCTGGTGATGTCTGGCAGCCAACCCATGCCGTGTGACCAAAGAACAAGTCCATAGCTGTCTGACGGATATTTTGTTCCGACAAAGTCAAGCACATCCTTCAGCGTTGTTGAGTCTGACGAGTTGAGTTCGGCGCCATAGGTTTTGACTTTATCTATTTTGCATGATCCTTTTTCGTTTTTATATATACGGTATATGCGTGGTGCCTTTGCGTCATCCAGATATAAGATAATATTGTCATCGGCACTTCTCAGCATCTTGGCTCCTGCCATAATCTCCATTGAGTCTAAAGTGGAGGCACCGTCTGCTCCCAAACTGTTCTGCGCCGAAAAATACAGAATGGCGGTATGCCGGTAATGTTGATTCTCTGTTGGCAAACTGTTATTGTCGTCTCTGCACGATACTGCCAGTATTGCAATAGCAAGAAGGCTGATGATGTAGGTCTTCATATAGATAATTTTATGCAAAGATATGACAAAATCGCGGAATTCATGAATCCGATGCTCTAAATACACTAATTTCTGCCTGCCGGGTTTGCGGTTTGTCTTTTTTGTGTTAAATTTGTGCCGTAAAGTTTAGATAGGATGAAAAAATTATATTGTGTTTTTGTGTTGTGCGCTGGAGTTTCGCTCCTTATGTCGTGCGGCAACAAGAGCAACTCTCAGCCGGAACAGCAGGACACATTTCTGGCATTTGACGAGAGTATCAATCATGGTGTGATAGAAATGGACGAACTTCATATCACCGATTCTGTCCAAATGAAAAACCATACATACGTCTATGACATCCTCAGGGTGCCAGATTCAACTCTTGCTAAAGTCAAGGAGCAGGAGAGCCAGACCATGTATTCCGACAATCACGTAGAACTGAAAATACTTAAAGACGGTGCTGCTTTCTTCCAGAAGACATTCACCAAGAATACTTTTGGGCAGTATTTGGATGAGGGATTCAAAGCCAATGGTGTACTTGAAGGGTTCGTCTTTGATGATGTGACAGATGGTGGCCTTCGCTTTGCAACAAGTGTTTCTTATCCGCAAAGCGATATGTACATTCCGCTTACAGTAATTATTGCCACCGACGGTACTATGACGGTGTCGAGAGAGACCGTTCTTGAAGAGCCTGCCGAGGAGGAAGACTGAGTGGCATTAGCAGGCAGCTGACAAAGGTCCTGTTGCAGATTGTTGTACGATAGAACCCGGTATGGTGAAAAACTTCTCGCTAAGCGGATATGGGACGAGAGATTTTTACGCATACTACAAGAGTGAGATATCTCCAATAAGCCGAAACCATAAATATAAAGTAAAGTTTGAGTTGAAATCATATAAAACAAATTAAAAGAGATAGTTATGATAGATAAAATAATTGCATATAACAAGAGTTTTGTAGAATCAAAGGGCTATGAGAAGTATCTGACCGACAAGTATCCTGACAAGAAACTGGCGGTACTTTCGTGCATGGATACCCGTTTGACGGAACTGTTGCCAGCCGCTTTGGGGCTTAAGAATGGTGATGCCAAGATTATCAAGAATGCCGGCGGATTGGTAATTTCTGCTTTTGACTCCGCAATGCGCAGTTTGATAGTGGCTATCTATGAACTGGGCGTTGAGGAAATCATGGTGGTGGCACACTCGCTCTGCGGAGCGTGTCACATGAGTTTTGACCACTTCTATCATGAGATGATTGCGCGCGGCGTGAAGGATGAAACGATTGACACCATTCAGAAGTGCGGCATCGATTTGCACCATTGGTTGGAGGGGTTCAAAGATACTCCTGAATCAGTCCGCAAGACTGTTGAGACCATTAAGACCCATCCGCTGGTCCCGAAGGACATATCGGTCAGGGGATTTATTATTGATTCGGAAACCGGAGCGTTGGAAGAGATTAGATAGAAAAATATATGAGAATAAGAACACATAAGACCGGGTTGCTTGCAGTCATTCTGACTGTTTGCTATACTGTGTGGTTTACCTCATGTTCTTCAAGTAAAGATAATACAACAGAACAACCGACGGTAGAGCGTATCATGGACAGAGGTTCCATCCTCGTTGGTACCACAGGCGACTATCGTCCGTTGTCCTTCTGTGAGTCGGACGGATCTTATTGGGGATTTGGTATAGATATAGCCAACGAGATAGGCAAGAAACTCGGCGTGGGTGTAGCGTTTGTCAAGACATCATGGCCGACGCTGACAACAGACGTATTGGCTGATCCGCAGGCATTTGACTTAGCCATAGGCGGTATTACCATTACTGAAGCCCGCCGTGAGACGATGTTGATGAGCGACGGTTATCTGGCCAACGGAAAGACAATTCTATGCCGTGCTTCGGAGGCGGAGCGCTACAGGTCATTGGCAGACATAGACAGGGCAGACGTGCGTGTAATGGTGAATCCGGGTGGACTGAATGAGAAATTTGCCAAGGAGCACCTTATCCATGCTGCAATTATTGTTCA
>CACXEH010000126.1 GCA_902766625.1 uncultured Bacteroidales bacterium
ACCAGCGAGACAAACAAATAAAAATTGTCTATCTCGCTGGTATTAAATGATTTAGACCAAATAAAGCCTATTAATACTCATCCTCGTCGAAGAAGAAGTCTTCTTTTGTCGGATAGTCTGGCCAAAGGTCTTCTATTGATTCGTAGGGTTCACCCTCGTCTTCTATTTCTTGTAAGTTTTCAACTACTTCCATAGGTGCTCCGGAACGGATAGCGTAGTCTATCAGTTCTTCCTTTGTGGCAGGCCAGGGAGCATCTTCAAGCTTCGATGCCAATTCTAGAGTCCAATACATAGTTCTGTCTTTTTTTTGCAACGGCAAAAGTACTACTTTTGAAATATAAAACAAGTACTTCTGCTTATTTTATTGTTAAACTTTTCTAAATTTCCAAATTTATTCTTTATAGATTATATAAAATGCTCACTTAAAGCCTGTTATGTAGTATCTCCCATGCGTTAATTTCGTGTTGATAAACAGGATACCCCAGTTACGGATATCAAATAATACGCTGACTTTGTTGTCTTGAAGTATGATGTTCCATATCTCAGGAGCCAGAAGGAGATTTTTGATAATGCATATCGTTTGTTCGCCTGTTTTGCTAAGCAATAGTTGTTCTGTTTCAAGGAAGTTTTGGGGCTGATTATAACAGACTATACCCAAAGGGTCCTGTCTTTCTATGGTCTGTGCTACATTGTCGTTTGTGTAGAATTCTATTTTTGCAGTTGTGCAGCCTGCTGAAAGATATCGGGAACTGCCTTTCCACTCTGCCGGCATGATGATGCTTTTGGCTTGGGCGAAATTGGCAATTCTAAAAAGCGTTTCATCTTCTTGGACCGTGTTTATTTCGTCGGGTCGTCTGCTTTTCCGCAGTTCGCCATAGGCATAATAGGGTATCTTCTGCCTGATGACATCATGCAGGAAATTGAAGGCAAATGGCGATTGTACACCATAGCCCCTTGTGTTTAGCCATCTTCGCAGGAACATATTTTTCATAAGCTTGCCCCGTTTTCAAAGAACGTGCAAAATTATAAATTTTCGGATTAATGCATTTAATAATTAAAGTTTTTTATATTTTTGCTATTGTAAACATAATCATAACTAAATTAACAAAGAGAAATGAAAAAGTATTTAGCAGAAATGGTAGGTACGTTCGTACTTACACTTTTAGGATGCGGCACGGCCGTTAGTTTAGCGTGTGGTTCAGACACTGCTTCTGTTGTTGGTACAGCTTTTGCTTTCGGTCTTGCCGTTGTAGCAATGGCTTACACCATTGGTGGTATCAGTGGTTGCCACATTAATCCAGCCATCACCCTTGGTTGTCTTCTTTCAAAGCGCATTGACGCTAAGGATGCTTGCGGTTACATGGTATTTCAGGTTATCGGCGCAGTTCTCGCTGCTGCTGTTCTTTTCCTCATCACCAGCGTGACAGCTACACCGTTTGAAGGTACCACAACAGGAGCCAACAGTTGTGCAGGTGCTGGCAGCCAGTTGGCTGGTCTGGTTGTTGAGATTGTCTTGACCTTCATTTTCGTTCTGGTTGTTTTGGGTACAACAGACGCAAAGAAGGGTGCAGGCAATTTTGCTGGTCTGGCTATCGGTCTGAGTTTGATTTTAATCCACTTGGTAGGTATCCACTACACTGGTACTTCTGTCAACCCGGCTCGTTCCATTGGTCCGGCGTTGTTTGAAGGCGGTCAGGCTCTCACAGACCTTTGGGTTTTCATCGTAGGTCCGTTTATCGGCGCTATCTTGAGCGCATGCGTTTGGAACGTATTGACAGACAAAGACTAATTGTTTGGTATAATCATAAAAAATGCTCCTCTTGCCGGGGAGCATTTTTTTATTTTCAAATCATATATTGCATTAAATAAAGCGGGATATTAAAAATCTGCCTGGATGCTATATGGAACACCATTAAGTACTTCCAGACAGCCGCTGTATTGTGTACCGTAATCTGTTTGGCGCGTATCTACAGTAGTGTCGCAATATACGGAGACATACCACTTGCCAGGTTTGGGGTTGTTGATAACCAGTTTCTTTTCACCGCCGGAACCTAAAGCCTTGTCGGTCGCTGTGCCGAGAAATGCAAATTGGCCAGCCTGTGCCAGCAGATAGAGGTCGAAATCACTATAACCGGGCTTGGCTTTCAGTTGCAGGGTCACTTTGTCTGTCCCCTTGGGGATATCCAGCGTAAAATGATGGTATTGTCTGTCTCCTATAGCGGTGTAGTCTGGGTTGTTGTCGTGAGTGAAACAATACATCTTTCTTTCCCTGCCGTTTACCAGTTTATCTTTAATTACAGGAGTGCCGGTACCGTCAAGGGCATATTTTACCAGGGAGCACATCAAATCCAGTTTTTCTCCGGTCTTGACCAGTTCAGGATGAGAGCCACATAGAATGACGCGGCCGCTCTTGTCACTCTCCTTACGCGCCCAGATACAGGGGAAACCTTGTATACTTTTCTTCAGTTTTAAGTCTGTACGTCCCTCTATGTCGTAACGCGCCAATATCTCGGTATCCTCAGGCCAAAGGGTGTCTGTCACCGCATAGCCTCCGCCGTTATGATAGAGGCTGTCAATTTTCAAATCTCCACCGAAGTCACAATATTTCAGGAGAGGTGAGTTTTTGTCAAATGTGATGTTAGTCTGCGAAGTAATGATGCCTGTACTGATGGTCAGGCCAGGCCATATACCATAGTATGCGTCCAAATATTTCAGTGTGTCACCCTTTACCGCCCTGCTGCCGATGAATGCGCCGGCGCATGAACCCAGATAGCTGCCGCCGTTGCGTATGTATTGCCTTATGCGTTCGCGCACCAGCGGTCCCATGGATCTGCCGTGCCTTGCCGCAGAGCCGCCGTTGGTATAGAGCATCCTGAAGCGTGGAGCGCCGTCGGGATAGAGCAGCACGCCGTTTTCGTCAATAGGAGAGCCTCCGAATACCTGCCTCTGCGAGAGAGTGTCGGCTATGCTGTAGTATGTCTTTTTCTGGCTCTTTCGGGGAGAACATATAAAAGCCTCAGTCTGAAGTTCCAGAAAGTGCGCTGAAGGGAAATTCATGTAGGAGGAAAGATTAATGCCTCCGTCAATAAACATGTCTTTGTAAAAACCTTTTCCGCCTTGTGCTGCAGCAAGTCCAGTACAGAATGCCCATAAGCAGATGAAAACTGTTTGTCTCATATATAAATAGGTGATATTGAGTTTGTAGATATTGCAAAGTTACACTTTTTCTATACAGAAACATTCCTTAAAACAGAAAAATGCTAAGAGAACAAACAAAAAGGTAATAATTCATACATGAGTTCTATGAAAAAAAAGACAGGTTACTTCCAGGCGGCTACCAGACGGTGCATGACTTTCGTCCTTCCCCTGCGTGCCCATCGGCATATCGGAAAAGGAATAGTGATATAAGCTTCATACCATCCTATGGAATATATGTTCCATGCTGTGGAATCAAGTTTCCATACAGCGGAATGTACGTTCCGTCCTATGGAATGGAAAATATATCGGAAAGAGCTGTGCTTGTGTGACGTCGGGGCAGACGGGGGAATAACCTGTTTTTATAGGGAATACAGGTTATCGGATAACAATCTTATGTGCTGAGATGCTGTTGCGCGTTTGTATGCGGATGAGATAAACACCTTTGGGAAGGTTGTTGAAATACAAAATTTCTTCCTGTCCTCGCTCAGGGTAAGAAAAGTTTAGGCTATACATTTGGCGGCCGTCTAAGGCATGCACTGTCACTTTGGCAAAATTCTCGCTGCTGTTAAACAAGAGCCGCCACTGGTTGTTTTCCTTCAATATGGTAACGGGCTGCTCGGTGTTGCGCACGGTGGATATGCCAGCGTTGATAGCCAATACAGATTTGAGACCTTCATAAGCCTGAATCTTGCCATAGCCGTAACGGTAATTCCATTCCTGATGGTTTTGTCCATTGAAAGGCATGGATGTGGAGTGCAAGATATCAAGAATCTGCTTGTGGGTCAAGTCTGGGTTGGCTTCCAACCACAACGCGATGATGCCTGTCACAACTGGTGTCGCCATAGAAGTGCCTTGCATGGCGCCATAATAGAATTTTTCGCCGTCAAAGATGTTAATCTCAGAAATATAATTGTCTAATATAAAACTTTTGTTCTTTCCGTTATATGCGGAAATTAACCACTGCCCTGGGGCGCAGACGTCGGGTTTTTGTAAGTTGTCCAGAGAAGGGCCGACCGATGAGAAAAAGGAAAGGTCGCCTTCGGTAGCAGACGAAGTTACTGACGTGCCTTTGTACGTCTTAAACCTCTTGGAGGAAGTGTAAGACCCGATGGCAAGAATATGTCTGCCAATGGCTGGACTGTTGATTTGATTACTTCGGTCAGGGTCGCTGAATTTCGTATTAGGGGAGAGCATGAAACAGCCTGGCTCTACCCAACTGTGGACTCTGCTCCCTGTTTTGCCTGTAATACATATGGCAAATTTCTGCTTATTCTGCTGAATCAAATCTACCGGACCGCCGGAGAGTGATGCATAGACTTGTGTCTCATAGCGTCTGGTATGTTCGTTGTGGAAGGCGTAAATTTCGCTGCCGGAGTTATACCATGTTAAAGTAGGGATTGGTGTCAGAGTCTTGGTATCTGTGTTGTAAAGATAGGGTTCAAGGGTGTATTCTGCCGAATCTTCGCCGACGAGATACAAATATATTTCCTCTTCCCCTCCATCGTCAATAAGGAAGAAAGCTTGCTCGCCTTCTGACGTAAAATCGTACATGGCATGGATATAGTCGTTACCTTCATTTCCTGCAGCGGAAACAATATGACCGCCGTTTATTACCATAGTGTCCAGCACCATAGAGAACTCTTCATATCCATCGTGAGCGTGAATGTTTGACCCCAGACTCATGTTGGCAACCCATGGCATGCCACGCTTTTCTGCTTCTGTCCTGATAAGATCCATTCCGTTAAGCAGGTTGGCATCAGACAAATCACTGCATCCCACAGCCACAATTTCTGCGCCTGGTGCAATGCCGTAATAGGTGGAGCTGCCCATGGTTTTTCCGCCGGCGGCAATACCTGTGACATGAGTTCCGTGACACTCGTCAACGCCATCGGTCTCTTCGGCGATGATGTTGGCAGATCCATAAATGGGGGAAGTTTCGGTTTCGCCCATATTCCATGCAGCGATGATGCGTGTAGAGTCTTTTGATTCACGAAAAGCCAGATGGTCGTATTCAATACCGCAGTCGATGATGCCTATAATTACTCCCTTGCCCGTGTAAGGTGTCTCAAGACCTGTTCCGTTCAGGATTTGGTCTGCTTCAGTCGCAGCACGGGCCTTGTCCATGAGCAGACGTTTGTGCCTGAGTCCGACAATACGCTTCACAGTGGATAGTTGGCTGACTTCTTCTATTTTGTCAACAGGTACATAGGCCGTCAGTGCGCTGGCGGAAATGTCATGAGCACAAATGCCCATAGAATCAAGTTTGGCTTTGATATCAGCGGTATGAGAGCAGTAAATGGCAAGATTTATTTTCTTTGTCGCTGTGACACCGGCGGAAAGGCCACGAGAGCGGGCTGCTTTCTGAAAGCCAATCTGATGAGATTGCCGAATGAAACTCTGTAATTCAACATTAATTTTGGAAGGAGCATAGCCATTGTCGGCGGCAACTGAAATGATATTGAGGTTGCTTGACAACAGAAAACATATGATATAATGGACAAATTTCATTTGCTATGCGGATGTGTTCAAAGCCTGGAAATGATGAAGTTACGCCAATATGCCTTTGAGGGTGGCACTAGACGCTTCAGTGATAGTAACACGTACGTGTTCGCCGGCATGGTGGTTTCCTTTGTCGAAGACAACCATTTTGTTTTGTGGTGTGCGGCCGCAAAGCTGTTGCGCTGACCGCTTAGAAAGGCCTTCGACCAGTACGTCAAAAGATTTTCTGATATCCGCCTGATTGCTTTGCAGGCTTAATTCGTTTTGCAAGGCTATCATTTCATTGAGGCGGCGAATTTTTGTCTCTTCGGGAACGTCATCTTCAAAATGGCGTGCGGCAAATGTGCCGGGACGCTCATTGTAGCGGAAGAGGAAAGAAGAGTCAAAGCGGCACAGACGCATCAGCGAGAGAGATTCCTGATGGTCTTCCTCCGTCTCTTGACAGTATCCGCAAAA
Organism: uncultured Bacteroidales bacterium; assembly: GCA_902766625.1. Classification (GTDB taxonomy): domain Bacteria; phylum Bacteroidota; class Bacteroidia; order Bacteroidales; family Bacteroidaceae; genus UBA6382. Next base: position 6,154 of record CACXEH010000126.1, read on the forward strand.
CATATCTGTAGATAGCCCGCAGTCGGGAACGATGTCGCGGATGGCGGCCACGCGGTCCAGATACCATTCACGCGTGTATTTGCGGTTCATCAATTTTAATATCTTGTTGCTTCCGCTCTGTACGGGAAGGTGTATGTGATGGCAAATGTTAGGCATTTGTGTCATTGCGCGGAGGAGATCGTCGCTCATGTCTTTTGGATGAGAGGTCGTAAAACGGACTCGCATATCAGGAGCAGCTTCAGCGACTTTGAGGAGCAAATCAGGGAAAGACACTGTCCCGTTTTCCGTATCCCACTTGTAGGAATTTACATTCTGTCCTAAAAGTGTCACTTCCTTATAGTTATGGTCTTGTAAATCTTTGACTTCGGCGAGAATACTCTCCACGTCACGGCTGCGCTCACGTCCTCGAGTATATGGTACAATGCAGTAATGGCAGAAATTGTTGCATCCTCTTGTGATAGAGACAAAGCCAGCGATGCGGTTTCCGCTGATGCGACGAGGCATGATGTTGCGATAAGTCTCTGTAAGCGACAACTCTGTGTCCATAGCTGTGGTGCCCGTTTCTACCTGAGCGATAAGATGAGGTAAATTAAGGTAGCTATCGGGGCCGGCGATGATGTCGACATGACAATTGGAGATAAGGCTGTCTTTTGTGCGTTCTGCCATACAGCCCAAGACGCCTATGATGAATTTTTTGCCTTGACGGCGTCGTGCGTTCAGAGCGTCAAGACGGTGAAGTATTTTCTGTTCAGCATTGTCGCGGACAGAACACGTGTTCAGAAAAATAGCGTCAGCTTCTTCCTCATTCTGACATATATCATAGTCTGCCATCTGCATGATGGCAGCGACAGTTTCGCTATCCGCCACATTCATCTGGCATCCGTAAGTCTCAATGTACAATTTTTTCATAGGGGTATGCAAATTGAATGCAAAATTAATCAAATCTCTGTAATTAAGAGACACAAACCCTGATGCAGAGGAAAAGACTTAGTGCGATTCCAGCCAATTTTTCCCCCAGCCGCAATCTGCCACAAGAGGTACACTTAGATTGCAAGCATGTGCCATTTCGTATTGCACGATGGCTTGTACTCGCTCCTTTTCTTCGGGCAGGACGCTGAAGTTTAATTCATCGTGTACTTGCAGAATCATCTTTGACTGGATGTTTTCTTCTTTAAATCGTTTAGCGATGCGTATCATTGCGACTTTGATGATATCGGCGGCACTGCCTTGGATGGGTGCGTTGACGGCATTACGTTCAGCGAATTTCCTGACGACAGCGTTTTGTGAGTTAATGTCGGGCAGATATCTTCTACGCCGGAATATAGTCTCAACGTATCCTTGTTGGCGCGCCGTCTCAACGATTTGTTCAATATAGGATTTAATGTTAGAGAAAGTTGCGAAATAACTGTCGATGAGTTCTTTGGCTTCGCTGCGGCTGATGCCAATCCTTTGAGATAGTCCGAAAGTCGTTATGCCATAGACAATGCCGAAATTTGCGGTCTTGGCCTTTCGGCGCTCATCAGAAGTGACATCTTTAATATCTTTATGATATATCTTTGCTGCAGTTGCGGCGTGAATGTCGTGTCCTTCGATAAAAGCCATTTTCATCTGTTCATCATTGCTGAGGTGGGCAAGGATGCGCAATTCTATTTGAGAATAGTCGGCAGAGAAGAACAGTTGGCCAGGCTCAGGAATGAAAGCTTTCCGGATTTCTTTGCCGTCTTCACCTCTGACGGGAATGTTTTGCAGATTTGGGTCGCTGGAGCTGAGCCGGCCGGTAGCAGTGACAGCCTGATTGAAAGAAGTATGGATATGCTGTGTTTGCGGATTAACAAGGGTGGGAAGGGCGTCAACATATGTGCTGAGCAGTTTCTTCATTGCACGGTAGCAGAGTATAGGTTCAATGATGGGACTCTTGTAGCGTAGAGCCTCAAGCGTCGCTTCAGAAGTCTCATATTGTCCAGTCTTGGTTTTCTTGGCTTTACTGTCCAGTTTCAGGACATCAAACAGGATTTCTCCCACTTGACGAGGGGAGGATATGTTAAAGTCGCGGCCGCTGATGTCGTGGACTTGCTTCTCATAGTTTTTCAAGCGTTCATTAAACAATACAGAAATATCTTTTAACACGTTGGTGTCAATTGTGACGCCATTATATTCCATGTCTGTCAGAACGGGCATAAGCGGCATTTCAATATCTTCAAAAAGTTGGTATTCTTTGTTCTTGTTGAGTTCATCCTCCAGGAGAGGCTTCAGACGCATACAGAAATCGGCGCGTTGGGATGTGGAGTCAGCGCATACGTTGAGAGGGAGCACCTCCATGTTCCATGTTGTTTTCATCTTTCCAGAGAAAAATGAATCAATGTTGATGGTGTCGCTGTGCAGATAGGTATCTGCCATAGAGGCTAAAAAATGTTTCTGCTCAGGTTGGATGACATAATGTGCCAACATGACATCAAAGAGTTTTCCTTTCAACTCTATATTGTAGCGGCGCAAGACAAGGAGAACATATTTCAAGTTGAAGCCTACTTTGGTCGTATTCTTGTCCGACAGGATAGCACGGATATAATTTACGGCGTCAGCATCGTTTTCTTTAAAAGGAATATAAATAGTGTGCCCATCGGATGAAGCTAATGAAAAACCTATGATTTTAGCGTCAATAGCTACGGTGGAAGTTGTGGCGATGGCTAAACCAACAGTTTTTTCTTCCTGAATTTTTTTCAAAAAAGATTCTCTTTTTTCTTTTGTATCAGCGATTTCGTATCTTGCTTGAATAGTTTTTGATGCGCTGAGATTTGTTTTTTTTGAATCAGTCGGACTCTCACCCGAAAAATTTCCAAACAAATCGAGTTGGACAGGGCCTTTCGGCTCGGATTTTTCCTCTACGCCGCAAATGGATTTTAGTAAGGAACGAAATTCCAATTCTTCAAAAATTTTTCTGACTTTCGTTTTGTCAATTTCTTTCAAGCGCACTTGCTCTTCATCAAAAAGGATGGGAACGTCAGTTTTGATTGTAACCAGAAATTTGGAGAAAAGAACTTGTTCCTTGTTTTGGATAAGATTTTCTTGCAATTTACCTTTGACTTCTTCTATATGTTCATAGATGCCCTCAATAGAACCGAACTTGTTGATAAGTGAAACGGCAGTCTTTTCACCCACGTTAGGACAGCCAGGAACATTGTCTGCGCTGTCGCCCATGAGTCCGAGCATATCTATAACCTGCAACGGACTTGAGAGGCTGTATTTTTGATTCACTTCGGTAGGACCGAGTATTTCTGCCTGACTTTTGCCATGTGAAGGGCGTATAATCCTGATGTTGTTGGTAACAAGCTGACAGTAATCTTTATCAGGCGTAACCATGAATGTCTCGAAACCTATGGCCGCTGCACGTGTGGCTAAAGTGCCGATGACATCATCAGCCTCATAGCCTGGTTCTTCAAAAATGGTAATATTAAATGCGCGGATAATGTCTTTGATAATGGGTACAGACTCTTGTATCCCTTCCGGAGTTTTCTCACGCTGAGCCTTGTATTGCGGGAAAGCTTCGTGGCGAAAAGTAGGCCCCTTTGGATCAAAAGCGATACCGATATGTGTAGGCTTTTCTTTATCCAGAATTTCTTTGAGCGTGTTGACAAAACCGAAAACAGTTGAAGTGTTGAATCCTTTTGAGTTGATTCTCGGAGAACGCATCAAAGCATAAAAAGCACGGTAAATGAGTGCATATGCGTCCAATAATACAAGTTTGTTCATTGTTATTCTGTCTTTGTTCTGTAAAATTAAAGAATTTATACGAAGTAAAAGGCTATAATTTCGTAAATTTGCAATCTAAAAATAAGAGGGTGGAGTTATATTCTGTCATAAAAGAGCCGATAATAGACAACCTAAAATGTTTTAACAAGATATTTGATGAAACATTGTTAAGTACGAATCATTATCTTTCCCAAATATTTGTTTCAATGAACAAAAAGGGGAAACAGATGCGCCCTATATTACTGTTTTTGACAGCCAAAGCCTTTGGAACGATAAACCAGAATACATATCTGTCGGCTGTCACGTTGGAGATGCTTCACACTGCAAGTTTAATTCACGATGATGTCGTAGACGAGAGTGACAAACGGCGTGGCATCCCGTCAGTCAATGCAATGCAAGGAAACAAAGTAGCTGTGCTGGTTGGTGATTATATCTTATCTACCGCCATGCTAAAAGCTTGTTCAACAAATATGGCAATCGTTCACAGAATAGCTGAATTGGGCAGACAGCTGTCGCAAGGTGAAATCATTCAACTGCGCAATTCTTCAGCAGAGAGAGTCTCTGAAGAGTCTTATTTGGAAGCCATCAGACTGAAGACAGCGGCGTTGTTCTCTATGAGCGGCGAGTTGGGTGCATTGTCTGTCGATGCTACGGATGATGTTGTTGCCAAGATGCGTCTGTTGGGAGAAATAATCGGTATATGCTTCCAGATACGCGATGATATTTTCGATTATTTTAATGACAATGTAGGAAAACCCACAGGTAACGATCTTGCCGAAGGTAAGTTGACTTTGCCGTTAATTTATGCTCTTTCACAGTATCCAGATGACAAAATGAAGGCGTTGATAACAAAAGTCAAGACTTTTACGATAACTACAGAAGAAAGAGCGGCATTAGTGGAATATGCCAAAGAAAAGGGTGGCATAGAATATGCACAAAAGGTAATGTTTGATTACGCACATCGGGCAAAGGAGATGGTGAAAGAAATCAAACAGCCGGAGATAAATCGAGCACTGATCAATTATATTGATTTCGTAACAAATCGGACTACATAAAAAAGAGCGAAGTTAATCGCTCTTTTTTATGTACCTATATTGTCACGTATGTTTGCGGGTTCGTGATAATTTATTAGAAGAGTTTAACCGGTGACCCTGTGAGGTCTGATAAGATATTGTTAGCCAAACTGCTTGCTCCAATGCGGAAGAACTCGGTATATAGCCATTCGTTTCCGAGAGTCTCTTTAATGATAGTATAGTAGGTCAGTGCGTCATCTACGCTCCTAACGCCTCCTGCAACTTTTATACCTATTTTCCTGCCGGTTTTATCGTGATATTCTTTTATTGCTTGGCACATCACATATACAGCTTCCGGGGTTGCACTGACATTAATTTTACCTGTTGAGGTTTTTATAAAGTCTGCACCGCTGTACATGGATAATATTGCTGCTTTCTTGATGTTTGAGGCGGTCTTTAATGCACCTGTTTCAAGAATTACTTTAAGGTTAGATTCTTCTCCGACAATGTCTTTGATTTCGCTGATTTCATCGCTGCATTGTTCGTAGTCGCCCATTAGAAAGAATCCCACAGGAAGGACTATGTCTATTTCTGTCGCACCATCCTTCATTGCCAGACTGGTTTCTATGGTTTTGATTTCGGGGAATGTCTGAGAGGAAGGGAAACCTCCTGTCACGCAAGTTACGGCTACGTCATCGGCCTCAAGCGACTGACTGACAATTTTTGCAAAACGCGGGTACACACAGATAGCTGCCGGGTGTGGGAAATTAGGATTCTTGTCGGTAAAGTCGTTGACTTTTTCTGTCAGTTGCAATACACTGTCTTCACTGTCTGTGACAGTCAAAGTCGTTATCTCAATCGTGCTGAAAAGGAAGCGTTTGACTTCTTTTGTATTGTTTTCTTCTTTTTTCTTAAGGATTTTTTTTACCTCTAATGCCACGTCTTCGTCTTTCAGGTTGAAGTCATAGAGGCCGAACGCTTGTTCGTATTTGCTCTTGTTTGCTTGTTCCATGTTGTTATTTTAGTTTTGGATTATTAATATGTCTTGTGGAGTCTCTCTGGGTTTTTTTATCAAAATTTCGTTGAAAAGCTGTAGTTAGATCTACATTAGTTTGGTTTGCCAAGCAGATCAGTACCCATAAAACATCTGCAATTTCATCTGACAAATCGTTTTGTTCACCAGGCTTGAACGATTGGTCTCCGTATGTCCTTGCCATTATACGTGCCAGTTCTCCGACTTCTTCCATCAGGCATGCCGTGTTTGTCAGTTCGCTGAAGTACCTGACACCATATTGCTTTATCCATTTGTCCACCATATCTTGGGCATCCGCAAGACTAAGACTTTCTTTCATTGATAATGAGGTTTATGCAAATATAGTCATTACTTTTGAAACGACCATGATTTATTCTTTGATTTTGCTGTCAAGACAGATTGTTACAGGACCATCGTTGAGTAGTTCTACCTTCATGTCTGCGCCAAACTCTCCTGTCGCGAATTGGCCAAGACATTGTTTTTGTATTTCTGCACAGAAATTTTCGTATAAAGGTACGGCTATATCGTGTCCTGCTGCTTTGATGTAGGAAGGGCGGTTGCCTTTTTTGCATGATGCGTAAAGCGTAAACTGACTGACAACCATGATATCTGCGTTAATGTCCAAAGCAGAAATATTCATGACTCCGTTCTCGTCTTCAAAGATGCGCATCTGCATGATTTTTTTGACGAGCCAGCCGATATCGTCTTCGTTATCTGCATCTTCTATTCCCAGTAGCAATAGCAGACCTTTGCCAATTTCTGATTTAAGTTTTCCGTCAATCGTGATACGTGCATGACTGACGCGTTGTAGAACGATTCTCATATGATTTATTGTTTGTCTTGATGAAGCGCATGATAGAGATTTTCTCCTTTTTTCTTCCCGAGAAGGTTTTGCAGTTGAGTTAAATCGGCATTCTTAATACGTTTAACACTTTTGAACTCTTTGAGTAATAGACGTTTAGTAGATTCTCCTACACCTTTTATGCTGTCCAGTTCTGATGCAGTCTGGTGCTTGCTGCGCTTTTGCCTATGAAAGGTTATGGCATAACGGTGCACTTCATCCTGCATCCTTGTCAGTAGTCTAAACAATTCACTTGTTGTTTTCATTCCAATGGTTTGTGCTGGGAATCCATATAATAGTTCGTTGGTCCGGTGCTTATCGTTTTTTGCCAGACCTGCTATAGGGATGCTTAGATGCAGTTCATCTTCAATAACTTCCCTGACACAATTCATTTGCCCTATGCCTCCGTCCGTAATGATTAAATCGGGCATAGGCAGATTTTCCTCTATGTTGCGGCTGTAACGCCTTCTGACAACTTCTTGCATGGAGGCATAATCATCTGGGCCGACCACTGTTTTGATGTTGTATTTCCTATATTCGCTTTTGGAAGGTTTTAGTTTTCTGAAAACGACACAACCAGCTACAGCGTCAGTACCCGAAATATTAGAATTGTCAAACAGTTCTATCTGAACGGGCAATGTCGGCAGGTGGAGTGCATCTTTTATTTCTGTCATCAGTCGGAGAGTTTTCTGTTCTGGATGAGAACTTTCGACTTGTTTAAGTCTGTCAAACTTATATTGTTTGACGTTTAAGTGTGAGAGGTCCAGGAGTTTCTTTTTGTCTCCTTTTTGCGGGATGGTCAAAGTAACATCTGGATCTGGATATTCTATTTCAAAAGGAATGACAATCTCTTTGGATGTACTCTTAAAGCGATTACGCATTTCAACGATACCCATGACCAGAAGTTCTTCTTGACTTTCTTCCATTTTTTTCGTGTATTCAAAAGTGAAGGCTTGTATTATGCTTCCTTGCACGACATGCAGATAGTTTATATAGGCATGTTTGTCATCGGTTTCTATATTGAACACATCGATGTTAGTGTTGCTCGCATTGACAATCTCGCTTTTGGCTTGAAAACTGACGAGCATTTCGTATTTGTTTTTGATCTGTTGGGCTTCTTCAAAATTCAGGTCTTTTCCCAGTTGTTCCATCTCTGACCTCATTTCTTTGAGAATCTGGCTGATGTTACCTTTAAGAATTTCCCGGCTGTCATTGATGTGCTTTGTGTATTCTTCTTTGCTTTGTTCCCCTATGCATGGACCTTTACATTTGTGCATATGATAATTCAGGCACACTTTGAATTTACCCTTTTTAATGTCTTCTTCTTTGAGTGGAAGGCGGCATGGGCGTGGCTGATAGAGTTTATTTATTAATTCCAGTAGGGCATACATTGTGCCTTCATGGCTATAAGGACCAAAATATTGTCCGCCTTTCAGGTCTATGCGCCTTGTTTTGAATATTCTCGGAAATTCCTCTTTTGAGATGCAGATGGAGGGATAGGTCTTGTCGTCTTTTAGGAGGATGTTATACTTTGGTTTGTATTTTTTTATCAGGTTATTTTCCAACAGCAGGGCGTCAGTCTCAGTCTCTACGACGATGTATTTTATATCCCGTATCTTGCTTACGAGCATGGCTGTTTTTTTGTTCTGTTCTTTGTTGAAATAGGAACTGACACGCCGTTTTAAGTTTTTGGCTTTGCCTATATATATGATAGTCCCAGTTTCGTCAAGATACTGGTAGCTTCCAGGTTTTTCCGGCATGTTGCGGATAATACCTTTTAAGTAAGCGTCCAATTTTTCCTGTTCCTCTTTTGTCATTGTTGTTACCAAAAAATTTAGTGCACTTTTATTTCTTTTTCAGCCAATTGTGTAAAAACTGTTCCACGAGGAACATTTTGTTTATCGGTGCATCAAAACGAGCAATACATTAATATCGCTTGGTGAAACTCCAGGTATTCTTTCTGCTTCGGCCAATGTCTCAGGTTCGATTTTTTCAAGTTTTTGCCGGGCCTCAGTGGAAAGTTGCATAAGTTCTTTGTAATTAAATTTTCCTCTGATTTTTATGGATTCCAGACGATGCATTTTTTCTGCAAATTGCTTTTCTCTTGCGATATATCCGTGGTATTTTAACTCTATCTCCGTCGTCTCTATGATTTCTCTGTTCAATTCTTTGATTTTGTCGTTTAAATCGGGAATAACTGATGAAAGGTTGCGGAAATTGAGCTCAGGGCGCACAAGGAGAGTTTCTAACTTGCAAGCGTGTTGAAGAGGAGTCGTCTTTAGCGATTCTGCCGCAGGATTTATAATATCCGCGGAAACAGAATAGTCCTTGCAGAAGCCGATTAAATCGTGTATGATGGTTTGCTTCTTGTTGAAGACGGCAGCTTTGTCTTCGTCTATAAGTCCAAATTGTATGCCATAGGGCGTAAGCCTTGCGTCGGCGTTATCCTGTCTCAGCAAGATACGATATTCGGCCCGTGAGGTAAACATGCGGTAAGGCTCATCGACGCCTTTAGTGACGAGGTCGTCAATCAGTACGCCGATATACGATTCGTCCCGTTTCATGACAAAAGCAGTCTCGCCTTTTACCTTGCGCGCGGCGTTGATGCCAGCCACGAGCCCTTGTCCTGCGGCTTCTTCATAGCCTGTTGTGCCGTTGACTTGACCGGCGAGGAAGAGTCCTTTTACGACCTTTGACTCCAGTGAATGCCATAGCTGGGTTGGGTCGAAATAGTCATATTCTATTGCATAGCCCGGACGGTAAACGACAATATTCCTGAACGCTGGAATTTGTCGGAGTCCTGCCAGTTGTACCTCCAGAGGCATGCTTGAAGAGAATCCGTTCAGATAATATTCCTGAGTATCTGTTCCTTCGGGTTCAATGAAAAGCGGATGCTGGTCTTTGTCAGGGAAAGTGTGCAGTTTTGTCTCTATGCTCGGACAGTAACGTGGTCCTGTGCTTTGGATTTCCCCGTTGTATAACGGTGAATCCTTCATTCCTTTTTGGAGAGCTTTGTGTACTTCCTCGTTTGTGCTTCCGATCCAGCATGACAATTGGGGAAGTTTCCTCCCTGTGGAAAAATAAGAGAAACGGTGATAGTCTGTATCACCTTTCTGCTCTTCCAGCAAGTTGAAGTCAATGCTCCTGCCATCTATGCGGACAGGTGTGCCTGTTTTTAGGCGACCGGTTTGGATACCATGTTTGCTGATTGATTCGGAAAAATGCAGGGAAGACGGTTCGGAAATTCTTCCGCCAGGTATATGGTTATGCCCTACGTGCAACAGTCCGTTGAGGAAAGTGCCTGCCGTCACAATCACGGCTGTAGCATATAAATTGACATTCCAGATAGTGCGTACGCCAACGACGGTACTATCTTTCACCAAAAGTTCCTCGGCCATATCTTGCCACAGGGAGAGGTTGGGAGTGTTTTCCAAGATTTCTCTCCATTTTGTACTGTATTTCATCCTGTCGCATTGTGCTCTGGGGCTCCACATGGCAGGTCCTTTTGAGAGATTCAACATGCGGAACTGTATAGCGGTCTCGTCTGTCACGATGCCCATCATTCCGCCAAGCGCGTCAATCTCTCTTACTATCTGTCCTTTGGCGATACCTCCTATGGCGGGGTTACAACTCATTTGCGCTATCTTCTCCATGTCCATAGTTACGAGACATGTTTTCACACCCATTGTGGCGGCGGCGTGAGCCGCTTCACAACCGGCATGACCTGCGCCAATGACAAGTACGTCGAAATGAAATTCTGTGTCCATCTTATTATTTTCAGTGCAAATTTACTCTAAAATTTGTTTATGAGCCGACAGGCGTAATGAAATTATAGATTGCGTGTGATGAAGAATGCCATAAGCCGGAGATGTACTATGTTCCATCCGATGGAATGACCGTCCTGAATAATGGAACCTGTATTCCGTCCTATGGAATATACATTCTGGGTAATGGTACGGAAAAATCATTGCGAAGGTAATGCGTAATTGTATCCGTTGGAAAGAGTTTTTCCTACTTTTTTTAGTTTAGTTGCCAAAAATGAGATGATTTTTTGCCAGGAATGACGATTTTCGCACAAAAAGGTGTTGTTTTAAAAAAAATGCTTTATCTTTGCGATTTAAAATAAGCGCGTGTGCGCGAATTATAATTAATGGCGCTATGTGCGTTTAATTGTTTGAATGAAATGCAAAAGAATAAAAAGAAGCTAAAGATATTTTGTAAGAAATATTCAGGTTGTAGTTGGCTTTCGTCAATCGGTTGTTTGGTTTTGGGAATGTGTTGCATGCTGATGTTTGGGGCATGCAAGAGTGATATGGAAGATGACGGTGAGCAGCATGATATCCTTGCACAGTTTATGATGACACTTGGCAATACCATTCATGTTAAGCAGAAACAGGTTACGGAAGTTGTTCAGGGACAAGCTTCTCCAGTCTTCAGGGGTATGCAGGAAATTGTCATGATGCCGTTTAGGTCTTCCAGCCCTGTAACAGCATCCGATGTTCGTTATACGCCGAATATTGTTTTGCCTATTTTAGGAAGTATTCCGAAAATCACTGCTCCCAATACCATTTCAAGACTAAATGCAGCTGGCAATTCGCAGGTTTATAAAGACGTGAATATAGCAACCCGCACCCGCTGGTTCTTATTTTATGGCAAAGCCATGGATGAAGATGAGTCTTATACAGAACTTCAAAAGAAAGAAGTAAACGGTGCGTTGACCATGACGGGAGAGACATCTACGTCACCTGCCGACATAATGTTTTCTCCGGTACCCATCTGTGACGCCCTTCCGGCGACAGCTACAGCTATGGCGGCATATCTGACAAATATCGTTGTCACGTCAGGGTGGAACGCCGTAACATCAGAAGGGAGTCCCTCTCTCTTTCGTATGCTGACTTCTGTTAAGCAATTAGAGGCCGGTGCTGGTGTGGATGTCCTGGCCGTTTTGCAAAAAATATACGACGCGGTTAAAAGTAATTCAGATGACATAAGTACTGCTATCGTAACAAACATGAAGATAGGCACTGGCGAAAACGACGTTCTTTCGGTTTCCGGAGAGGATGTATTATCATGGAGAAATACAGATTACGCAAATTATCCTTCATCCCTCGGATTGCCTGATGGCGCAGCCACTATAAAATGGAACAGCACTGAAAACCGTTTTGATGTAGTAACTTCCAGTACGGCTGCTAACATCGGAACAAACAACACGGTCCCGTTTACTCAGATTGCTTTTCCGGCACCGGTATATTATCGTGCCAACTCAAGCATAGCGGTAAGCAACAGCCAGTCTCTGGAAGAGTTGATAGCACTATATGAAGATGCTGATAACAGTTGGGACGATATACTTGCCGCTCACGACGACGGTAACGAAATAACGAAGGACACACGTGCTGTGGCCTTGGTTGACCCTGTAAAATATGCAGTAGGCCGTTTGGACCTGCGCATACAAGCCAGCGCTGCCACATTGACCGATGCCAACGATAACGAAGTTGACATGTCAAAAATAAAACTGACAGGTGTCCTCGTAACTGGACAGAGACCGGTAAACTTTGAGTTTGTCCCCATTACAACGGTGGGAACGCCGTTGTATACTATCTATGACAACCAGATTAACGGTAACATAAGCTTGACATACAATCAGGGTAAGAGTGACGAAAATGCCAGATGGAACCATACTCTGGTTTTGCCTACTCAGGCTGACGGTACAGAGTACATCTTTTTTGAGTTACAGAACAATACTGACAACGAGATTATCACCAGTCGGGTTGTAGGTGAAGAGACGGTGAAAACCATTATTCCCGTCGGCGCTAAGTTCTATGTGTGCGGCGCTCTTCACGATGACGAAAACAACAAAGCTGTATTCCAGGAGGCCAGCGTGACAAAAGTAAAGGCTACTATAAATACACTTCTGAATGCATACAACGTAATCCCCAGCATAGAGACTGAACCCATGCTGACGGTAGAGCTACAGGTTGCCATTAAAGATTGGGTAAACGTTGGAGAAGAAAATCATGACGTCTATAATTGGTAAACCAAAAACGAAAGAAAAAATGAGACGCTATTATATATCATACTTGTGGATAGTTCTTGTGATACTTTTTGCAGGATGCTCTGACGACATGGAGACTACGGACACAAAGGTGAGAGTAACTATTAGCACCTCTCCCCGTCTTTATAATGATATGACACCCGCAATAAAGGCACTTGACGGATATAGCCCTTACAGCGGCGCAGAAAATCCGCGAATGAAAGTATTCTTTGTGAACAACAGCGATAATGAACAGACGCAGACTGTTTTTAACTGGCAGAGCGGATACACATGGTCAGCGGAGGCAAGACTCTCTATCGGCAATGTGTATAGCACGTTTGGCTTTATGCCCTCTTCTGCAGTTACAACGGCGACATTAACGCCAGCTGTCGATCCTTCGACCGGTGCGACGATGACACTGGAAGGCCTAAGCACAGCCGGAACTCAGGATATCTGTGTTATGGCCGGCGTGTTAAAGGCAACAGAGTTGACACCGGACATTACTGCGAAAACAAATAGTGACATATTGGGAAAATGGACCTTCGAGGCAACAGAAACAGGGAACGTGCTCTACGTACTGATGCACCACCTTTTTGCACAGGTGAGCTTAGACTTTGTCGTGGGATCTCAATACTCAACATTGCGTGCGATAAAACTGAAGAAAGTTACTATGACAACTAAACGAGGTCCGGTCACAGCAACAGTCACAAACAATGCGACCAGCTATGCTGATGTAGCCTTTATATTACCTGCAACTGAGTCAACGGAAATAGTGACACTATATGAAGATGCGGAAGGTAAGTTCATCTCTCTTGAAGGAGAGACACCAACGACTATTCCGGCGTTCTTTACTCCTATACTGTCAGGCTCTTCAAGAGAAATCACGTTTACATCAACATATGACGTATATGATGATACAAGAAGCACAATTGTGCGATCAAATTGTACGGCGACCAACTCATGGACATTAAATACTCCATTAGGAAGTGGAGAAAAATATACCATTAACGCAAAAGTTAAACCAACATACTTATATCAATTGGCTGATCCCGACTTAGATAATCCAACGATAGTCCTGGCTGCGCCATAATATTTTAATTATGCATGTATCTGACAAAATGATAAAACTAATTATTATCCGAAAAATGAAAAGACTTCCAATATGGACACGAGCCTTCCATTTGATGTTCATATTAGGAATGACCATACCTGTGTCGCTTTCCGCTGATGCTAATGATTCCACGGCAATCGCAGATACCGTTCTTGTTGAAGCAGAAGCAGAGCCGACTGTGCTGACTATCGGCGATAATGTATACGGTGGTGGAAACAGTGGTAACCTGGGCGGTACGACGAGTGTAACAATAAACAGCGGAACTTTCAGCGGAAATATCTTTGGTGGTGCCCGTATGGCTGATGTACATACTGACGGAGACCTGGTGCTGACGGCTGAGGAATATGCCGCTAATGTTACTTTTAAGGGAGGAACGATAAATAGCGATAAAGCTGTTTACGGCGGTAACGATATTACGGGTAGAGTAATAGGCGGAACAAATGTCAATATCCTGGGTAGCATTGCCGGTAGTGTTTATGGCGGAGGTAACGGTTCGTATGTTTATACCGACAATAATGACAATGCGAACAACGAACTCTATTATGCTCCGGGTGCTAACTCCGCAGAGGCACTCAATAATTTCCGGCCTAACGTTGACAAGACACTTGTCTATCTCGCAGGAACAGAGAGTGAAAAAACCTATATTGGAGGAAAAGTATTCTGCGGAGGAAACAGCGCGACACTAACAGCAGCAGAAGGTTCTTCTGCGACAGCTACACTGAAATTAGGCTCCTATGTAATTGCGGATAATGTCTTCCTTGGCAGTAATGGAGAGAATATGATTCTTGCGGACTCATTGAGTAAATATAATACAGAGTGGAGTAGCTTAAATATGACTACATCTGCAACCTTTGAAACGTTTATGAAAGGTGTGGAGGTGAGCATAAAGCCTAATGTGGCTTTTGATGACGATTATGTAGATAATTCTACATTGATAGGCTCTTTCTTCTGTGGTGGTAATATAGGTAGCATGTCTGCATCTGGGACATTTACTATTCCTTTCACAAAATCAGTAATTATATATAATAAACTTGTTGGCGGATGCAACAATGCCAATATCGCGGCTGCTGATGGCTTAAATGCTGCGCATAAAGGTGGTTTAATAACTCAGGCAGATACAAAAGTGCAACTTGACCTTGATGCCGTCAAGTTTGACTCACGAATCCTTAACTTGTCAGCACCTGAAGCAGAAAGATTTACATGGTATCAGAATGACGCCGGAACGGAACTGCTTGGCGGTAAAGTCTTTGGAGGATGTTATACAAGTGGTTATGTAAATGGTTCTGTCGTTATCAACATCAAACAAGATGCTGTCTCTACAGAAGCCAAGGCAAAGATGGAGGCTGACGACGGTGCAATGTGGAAAACAATGCGTGATGACGTCTTCTCTACCGGTTTCTCCGCATTTGGCGGTGGCTACGGTGCAAATACCGAGATATGGGGCAATACGACTATCAATATCAGCGGAGGACACATTCTTAAAGTCTTCGGCGGAAGCCAGGAGGGCTATATTGGTACATCTGACAGGACGACAGTCATAGGTAATACGCGGATAAACCTCACGGCAGGAGAAGTAGGCAAAATATACGGTGGCGGCTTTGAGGGACCAGTTACAGGAAAAACAACTGTTTACCTTGACGGTGGTACGGTGTATGATGCTTTTGGTGGCGCATGTAACGCCGACATTTTGGGACATGCTGAAAATCATATCGGATTGAGCGGATTCCCAACGATTACGCATAATGTTTATGGCGGTAACGATTTCGGAGGACAGATATTGGGAACGAAAGACTTCACAGACAATATAAGCATTGCTAATGGAAGTGCCACGTTAAGTAAAGTGTACCAATATGATTCTTCCACTAATCCGCATCCTGCTGTGCTTACCGCTTCTACCTACGTGCAGTATGTAAAAGGAGCTGTTAACAAAATCTTTGGAGGCTCGTGCGGTTTTTATGATTATACCGATGCTAAGTATGCGGCATATACTTACACTACCGGAGGTACGGGGACCACACCTGCCAATCTCGGTACTGCCCGTGACGGTTTCCATAAACCTTATCTTATAAACTCCATTGTCAATTTCAGGGCAGACACCATAGCAGCCAATGCAGTCAATGGTGTTTTCGGTGCAAGTCAGGGTTATGCCCTTGAGGTAGACCAGAATTATTTGCAGGACCGTAGTTACTTGTTGTTAGACTTTCCTAATGAATACAAGAAATTTTCTTCTTCATTGTCAGTTTTCGGAGCGGGCGACTACAGCGGTGTGGGAATGGGTGTAACTCCAGCTACGGCTAAGACCAATGCCAGTGGCATCGAGGCGGCTTCCGTGGTTGACCTCATAAATTGTAATATTTCTTCAGCATATGGTGCCAGCAATAATCAGGGTGTGACACGCCGTACTATTGTTAATGTGCCACAAGATGCTACTCCAAAGGTAGTCAATATTTTTGGAGGAGGTTATGGTGAAGACAACAGGTATCCGTGTGATGCTTATGAGACTCATGTGAACTACGCCAGTCACCTTGCACGTGCCAATTATGTATATGGAGGAAATAATAATGCGCGGCGCACATTATATGCTCAGGTCAATGTTTCAGATACGATAAGGCAGACTAACAACAAATATTTTGGTTATGTATATGGCGCAGGTTGTGGAGAAAATTCATGGGCGCAGTATACTGAAGTCAATTTGAATGACGGTGCTTTAGTTTATGAAGCATACGGTGGCGGTTATGGCGGTATGGTACTCAACCAGCAGAGTGAAGCTGAGTTTGCCGCAAGAGGAGCAGATGGCGATGCTGCCACTACTGCTGATGCATTTGACCTGACTTTAGGAAAAGGATATACAGAGAATTATTTGGAAAACGATTTGGCTCAGGTCAGTGCATTGTATTCAGATACCCATGTAAGCACTGATGAAAGTGCTGCACCCAGTCATCCCTTGTACGAGAGTATAGGCAACAGTTTTAGGAAATTCAATACAAATGTCCATATAAACGCAGGGGCAGAAATCAGTAATTACTGCTATGGCGGAGGCTATGGCGCTACAGGTGTTATATGCGGAACGACATACATAGACTTGCTCGGCGGCTATGTCAGGAAAGACCTTTATGGTGCGGGAACGTATGGTGGCGTGATGGATAACTTCAGGCTTGGTACATTTACTGCCAGCACCAATGTATATATTAAAGGTGGCTCTGCTCGTAATGTTTACGGTGGCGGTTGGGAAGGTGCAGTCGGATATCATAACACCAGCACAACGTCAACAACAGATGATGTCTTGGGAGAAACGCACGTCTTTATAGGCAGTCTGGAAGGTACATCTTTCCTTAATGGTTACCCGACTGTGCAGCGTAACGCATATGGTGCAGGTGAGGGCGGTCCTGTTTTTGGTACAACAAATGTGATGCTCTTTAACGGCTATGTGGGTTATTTTTATAAAAACGATGACAAAAATGCTGCATACAACGATACATATTATATGGCGAAACTTGACGACGAGACTACAGCGGATAGTTTGCAGCACAATGCGCTGTTAGAGGCCGGAAATATATTTGGTGCGGGTTATGTCGACAATAGTAATGCGGATATCACCAACGTGACACTCTATGGCGGTGTCGTGCGTAATGGTCTTTACGGCGGCGGAGAAATCGGAACAGTAGGACGTGGCCGGGTTACTGGTGGAAATGTGGTGATTGACAAGGTTGGCGAGACACATATAAATATATATAATGGTCAAGTAAAAAATGACGTGTTCGGTGGAGGACGTGGATTTGACAACTTGAACCGTATGAGTTCGATTGGAACATCAGGCTACATATTCGGAACAACTGAAGTTAATATTCACGGTGGACAGATTGGAACAGATGATGGTATTGCCAATGGCTACGGGAATGTTTTTGGCGGTGGAAACATTGGTTATGTGTATTCAGGTCATGGTGTAAAAAATCCGAGTGACGGATACTATTATTATAATGGTAATCTTACAGAAGATTGCAAAGTTGTTGTATCACCTTATGCTCAGGCATCAGAAAGTGTTACAATTAACGGCCATGCATATACCACAGGTCAATATGTTCCTACAGAAGACCTAAACACATTGGCAAGTGAGGCCACTGAATGGAATAAGGTAGATGAAACGGGTATTACAATCAAGAATGCCGTCTTTGCAGGCGGAAATGTATCGGCTGGTTCTGATCGGATTTATGCCAATGCCAAGACGGTATTTGGTAATGCGACGGCATCAGTTGTAGACTTGTTTAATAAAGATCTCATTGCCATTGGCGAGGACGGTATAGGAGGTTTGTATGGTGACGGAAACCTCACGTTTGTGGACGGATACCGAGAATTGAATGTCTCAAACTACGGAACTGATTATTACTCGCTGAATTCAGAGTTGACGTATGACGACTATAAAGCGTTGAGTGACCGTGAACGTGCATATTTTGAACTGCAATATGTATGTCAGGCGGAACACACATATTCAGGCTATTATTATTCCAACATACTGCATGAGTATGTTGTTGACGAAGAGAATCATATATCTGTAACTTATCGCAAGAATCAGAAAGTATCTTCTGCGACATATGCTACGTTTACCGCTGCTGAAAAAGATAACTGGACAGCGGGCCCGAATATTACATATAAGAAGGAAGACAAAATATCTGAAGACTTGTATAACTTGATGGATCCCGATGAGCAAGGCGGAGGCAAATGGGAGATATTCGGCTTCTGTACATTGTATGCCGGACGTATGTTGAACACTATTCAGCGTGCAGATTTCTGTGGAGTCTTCGGTAGTCGTATTGTGTTGCGTGGTGCGCAAGACCGTGTGCCTTCAGTTGTTGATTACACCAACTATACAATTAACCGTGTAGACGAGTTGTCACTCAATCAGGTTACACAAAGCGGTGTGACACATGGTAATTATTTCGGTATATATAATGTGGTAAACTACTTGGGTGCTCTTACCAGTGATGTAACATTCTTGCCCACAGATAAGGGTGGTGCAGTGCGTACAACAGACAACGCAGATGCTACTTATCACGCAGACGGGACAACAACCTATTATGATTGGAAGTTGCCTAACTTAAATAGCCGTAAGCGCAACAATGGCTCAAGCGCCAACGAAGTGGCATTGAACTCTGGTGTATGGCTGGAGATTCTGAATAAGGAGACAGAGACTGCAGGTGAGAAGGTTTACGGACCTATCACGGGTGTTGTGGAATTAGCGCTTATCAGTGTGACGCAAGGCGAAGGCGGTGGC
>CACXEH010000127.1 GCA_902766625.1 uncultured Bacteroidales bacterium
AGCAAAGATAACCAAAAGGGCTGATACTTCATGTGAGTACCAGCCCTAAATTTATCAAATCATAAAAGTTTTACCGGACAGCAATAGTAAATATTATAGGTTTAGGAACAGCAACTATCACGGTCCGCTATGACGGTGACGACGACTGGCTACCAGAAACGGCACAATACACCATTGAAGTTGTAGCACCAGAGATTGCCACAACAGATGACGAAACAACGATAACATTCAATTATAACGACTACACAACCTATAATTATGAAACAGGTGAGCAGGAACCCGTTGATTTGAGCAATACGACTGTCAATAACACATACTTCTGTGTTGACAACGTAAGCAATACGGAAAGTCCTAACGGTTTCTTTGACCAGGAAGAAGAATGCATTGTGCTTAATACACAAACAAACGAAGAACAAATGCAGACAGCCTGCAACGCAGAACTGGGATCGCCAGAGTTGACCGACAACTTCAACGGACTCGTCATCCTGCTACAGGCTGGCACAGGTAGTATCACGGTAAACACGCAAAATCTTGGCAGCAGTCAGCTGGCTATACAGATTGGGACCAATAACCCGACTCTGGCATACCAAAGTGAACGTGGCGATGTAACTGTAGAATACTCCGTCAACAGCGACACATACCTATATATTTATGCCGCTCCAAGCAACACAACAGCAAGTCAACGTACTTTTGTTGCAGCAGCTAATAGCGTGAAGATCTACTCTATCCGCATCAGTCCGACAGGATTCCTTCTTGACGTCAGCAAGACAAACTACACGACTTACTTCAACAGTCGTGCCGTGCAACTGCCTAGCGGAGTCAAGGCTGCCGTTGTTACTGGTGTACAAGCAGGTTCACTCTGCATTGACTATCGTTATGACGGCGATAATACGGAAGCTAACATTGTGCCTGGAGGTACCGCTGTTTTAATCTCTGCAGCCAGCAACAAATATATGCTGCAAATTCTCTCCGACAACACAGACCCCGCGCCCAGCGACAATCTCTTAAGAGGAAGCGACGATGAAGAATGGACATGGGGAGGAGACTTTTACTACAAGCTCTCCTTCAGCAAAGACAACAACCACTTCGGCTTCTTCTGGGCCACACCTAACGGAAGTGCGTTTGTCTGCCCTGCTCACACAGCTTACCTCGCACTCACGCAATCACAGGCAGAAAGCAGCGACGGTTTCGAACTCGAAAATGTTACCGGCCTCACAACAAGAATAGCCGCAGAAAACAAGCAGAGTGTCATTTACGACATTCACGGACGTCGCATATCACCTTCCGCCGTACTTTCAAGAGGCATCTATATTATTAATGGTAAAAAGATCTTCATAAAATAATGCATCATGAATACAAACGGATGCTTAATTTATCTATTCAGATATAATAGCAGCATCGTTTTGAATTTGTCATAACTACAATAAAAGTCTCAGCAACATTTTGTTTACTGAGACTTTTATTTAATATTCTATATAAACAACATAAAAAGAAAATGTGCGCAGAAAATATTTTTCAAAAAAGAATATTTTTGTGTAACTTTTCATAAAGTCATTCGTATTAACCTATAGAGAGCAGATAAAATGATTAATTTCCGGGACGACGTACTACCGCTTAAAAACAGACTATACCGCTTGGCATTGCGTATCACAGCCCATACGGGAGAATCTGAAGACATCGTTCAAGAAACTATGATCAGAGCTTGGAATCATCGCGATGAATTCGAATCAGGCTCATCTGTTGAGGCGTTTTGTGTAACAGTCTGCAAAAATCTGGCATTGGATTACATCGGCAAAAAAGAAAGCCAGAACACAGCTCTTGAAGACACGGTACTGGAGCAAGCAGACAATGCGGCAACTCCTTTCCAGAAACTCTCTCATGAAGATGGCAAAAAATGGGTATATCGTCTCTTCCAACAACTGCCCGACAAACAACGCATTATAATGCAACTGAGAGACATTGAAGGTAAACCCTATAGAGAAATCGCCACTCTATTGAACATCACAGAGGAACAAGTCAAAGTGACACTCTTTAGAGCACGGCAAAAAATTAAACAGGAATTTGAGAAAATAGATAATTATGGACTATAAATATATTGAACAACTTCTGGAACGCTACTGGTCATGCGAGACTACAGTGGAAGAGGAGACTTTGCTACGTGATTTTTACAAGCAAACTAATCTTCCAGAAAATCTCGAGCGATACCGTAGCCTGTTTGAGTTTCAAAACGAACAGGCGGAACTTCGTTTGGGTGAAGAGTTTGACGAGAAAGTACTCAGCAAGATTGATGAGACCGTTGTGAAAGCCAAGCACAATAAGTTTGTCTACCGTTTATATCCCTTTTATCGTGCTGCTGCCATTGTTGCCGTTGTCTTTACCTTAGGTCTGGCAGTGCAACACTCTTTCAGCAGAGGAGATAACTCTGTCGCTGACACGTATAACTATGCCTCATACAAAGACACGTATACAGACCCTCAAGTAGCATACGAACAAGTTGCTTCCGCTCTTAAAGAAGTTTCTGACGGACTTCGCAGTGCCGGTTTGCAGACAGAGGACAGTCTTAACATACAGAAATAACAAACATGAAATATATACTTAGTCTTTTATCGTTCATCTTATCGGTTTCCTTCAGCAAAGCTGATGTGAGCAAAGATTTCGTCGGACTGCTGCTTTCGGATATCAAATCCACTCAAAGCGTACAAAACAGCAGTGAAGAAGACTATCAATGCATCACTATTGGTCCTACAATGATGGAAAAAGTCATTGACATGATGGCTGAGAAAAACAAAAACGAAGAAGGCTCAAATGCAGACAAAAACAGACAGATTATCAAAAAGATTTTGCCTCACATCAAGAGTCTGCGCGTTTTCAGTGCACAACAAAATTCAGATGCATACTACGAAAATGTCACAACATTACTCAACAAAAATAAAAGCACATACAAGCCATATAGCACTGCAGATAAAGAAAACACCTGCATATGGTTGCGCAAAAACAAAAACACGGTCATTGAGATTATCCAAATAAACAAGAAGGAAGATGACTTGAAGGTCGTTAACTTCACAGGAGAAATGACCAATGATTTTGTCAACGAACTTTTGAAAATGTAAAATAAAACAATACATTCAACTCTGTAAAGAGTTTGCTTATAAACCAACCATTTAGAAACTTAGGTTTCATTCTCTCAAACCACATAAAAGCGCTATTCCATATCGGATAGCGCTTTTAGTTTGGGCTTGCAGTCCCAAATACAAAGTCCGATCATTTTCTCCTACCCTTAATCTTAAATGCCCAATTTCTTTTCTCAGTAAATGAGATTTTTTCACGTCACGTCACAATAAAAAGCACAATAACTAGTTTAATAAAAGATATGACGAGAAAACTTCTCTTTGGGTCTTTCGTATTTTTCCTTTGGCTTTCCACCGCAAAAGGCCAATATGATGTGTCGTTCAATCATTTTTGGATGATGGAACCTCAATTTAATCCTGCTGCTGTCGGCGTAACCCCAAATTTGCGTATAATAGGATGCTACAGCAACCAGATGACAGGTTACACAGATAATCCAAAAACCATGTTTATCGGTGCAGACCTTCCTTTCCACCGTAATCATGCTGCAGGCTTGTATTTCTTAAATGACGAAATAGGAGCCTTTACCCATAAGAGGGTTGCCGTAGAATATGCCTTCCGCCTCAAGATGTTAGGAGGAACGCTATCGCTGGGTATTCAAGGAGAAATCCTTAACGAAGGCATTAACGGCGGTAAAATGGATGTGGAAGAAAGCGGCGATGATGCCATACCGTCTGGCAATGTAACAGGAAACAAACTGGATGGTGCGGCAGGCATATACTACTCCCACAAATTATTTTACATAGGAGTCTCCTCACTACATCTTACAGCACCTACTGTCACGGTAGGTGAAAAAAACATGATAGATATTAAGCGGTCGTATTATTTGACTGCCGGATACAATATTGCTTTAAAAAATCCGTTATACTCAATACATCCTTGTGCAAGATGGATGTACGATGGTGTGAGCGACAGGGCAGACATTGCTGTAAGGCTACAGTACACCAACGGCATGCAGCGTATGTTTGCCGGAATCGGTTACAGTCCTTCCAACTCCGCATCGCTGTTTGTCGGCGGAATGTGGCACGGCGTAATGCTCAGTTACTCCTACGAAGCATATACAGGCGGTATAGGATTGGGCAACGGTGCCCACGAACTGACGCTAAGTTATGAAATGAAACTCCATCTGGAGAAAAAAGGCAAAAACAAACATCAGAGTGTAAGACTACTGTAGTTAATAAACGAAAATAACATTATAATATATGAATTGTAAAAGAATAAGCAACTTTCTGCTACTTGCAGTGTTTTCATCGCTTTTGCTAACATCTTGTTTTGGCTTAGGCAAGGCAGGAGACACTCTTACCGGAGGCGAAGTGGTTGGTGTTTCAGGCAAACATATTGCTGAACCGACACCATATGGAATGATAAATGTAGAGAGAGGCTTCCTCAAAGTCGGCCTCTCTGAAAACGACACCCTCTGGGGCGCAGACATTCCTTCCAAGGAAATATCTGTCGATGGTTTTTGGATGGACCAAAAAGAAGTTACCAACTCCATGTACCGCCAATTTGTATACTGGGTCAGAGATTCCATTATCCGTGAACGTCTGGCAGACCCGAACTACGGCGGTGAAGAAGAGTATAAAATCACTGAAGACGAGGAAGGAAATCCTTTGGAAAAACCATACCTGGACTGGTCAAGAAAACTTCCTGTCAAGAATCTGACGGAAGGGGAAGAAGCTGCTTTTAACAGCCTGTATGTCTATCACCCTGTAACAGGTGAAAGAATGCTTGATGCTAAGCAACTGAACTATCGTTATGAGACCTACGACTACGCCAAAGCTTCCATGAGGAAATACCGTCTGGATCCTACCGAGAGAAGTCTCAATACAGACAATCCCGCTGACCCCAACGAGGTTATCATGATTTCAAAGGACACTGCATATTTTGACGAAGACGGCAACATCGTCCGTCAGACAATAACCCGTCCGCTTTCCAGTTACTTTGATTTTGTTAATACTTATATTATTAACATCTATCCTGACACTACCTGCTGGATAAATGATTTCCCCAATGCCAACAACGAGAAATACATGCGCTACTACTTCACCAGCGCAGACTATAATGACTATCCTGTTGTGGGCGTAACATGGGAACAGGCCAACGCTTTCTGTAACTGGCGCACCGACTATCTGCTGAGAGGTCTTAGGGGTCAGGCACGCCAGATGCAACGCTACCGCCTGCCGACAGAAGTTGAATGGGAGTTCGCTGCGCGCGGAAAGAAAGGCAATCCCTTCCCCTGGGAAGATTTCGCTATGAAGAATAAGAAAGGCTGCTACTATGCCAACTTCAAGCCCGATAAAGGCGATTATACCGATGACGGCAACCTGATTACATCCAAAGTGGGAATCTATGGAGCCAATTCAAACGGTCTGTTTGATATGGCTGGTAATGTCGCAGAATGGACAAGTACCGTATATACACAGGCCGGCGTCAAGAGTATGAGCGACCTGAACCCTGAATTATCATACAAAGCCGCTATCGAAGACCCCTACCGCCTGAAACGCAAGGTCGTCAAGGGAGGCTCTTGGAAAGACCCACAGTCATTAATCCGTTCAGCCTGGAGGTCTTTTGAATACCAAAACCAGCCTCGAAGCTACATCGGGTTCCGTTGCGTACGATCCCAGGCAACATCACAGAGTAAGACTAACAAATAACTATTTTTCGCAGACAACAACAAAGAATTGACTATATGAAATCTTCAAGCATAAAAACTATAAAACGCCTCCAAGACTGGATGGACAGTATTGCAGGAAAAACTTTTCTAAACTATGCCTACAGCTGGGGTGCAGCCATCGTCATACTCGGTGCATTGTTTAAGTTGACCCACTTGCCTTTGGCAAACATCATGCTGTTTATCGGTATGGGCACCGAGGTCTTCGTCTTTTTCATCTCAGCGTTTGACCGTCCGTTTGACATCACCGAAGCTGAAGAACTGGATGACGACAACGAGACAAGCGAAGGAGCTGTCCAGACCGCTGGAGCTCTCGGTGGCGGGACTATCATCATCGGTGGAAACGGAAATTCTGCAGATGCCACTGGCTCTATACCTGAGGGCGGTGTGGCTACCGGTGGAGGCAACATCACATTCGCCTCTTCCAATGGCAATGCTATCATAGACACAGCACAGGCTGCGGCGAATCCTGAAATAGAAGAAGTTTCTCACGAATATGTTGAAAAACTTAAAGTTCTTACAGAGACCCTTGAGAATGTAGAGAAGCAGCTCGCAAGACTGACCACTGACAGTGAGGAAATGACAAATCTGAATCGAACTCTGACAGGTATCAATACCGTATATGAGTTACAACTGAAAGGTGTCAGCCAGCAAGTCGGCTCAATTGAACAAATCAACGAGCAGACTCGCCGCATGGCACAGCAGATAGAAGAACTCAACGGCATGTACGCCCGCATGATTCAAGCGCTGACGATTAACATGAAGAATGCTTCCAATCAAGTTGGAATTTAATACTTCTCCGAATGGCAGAACAATTTAGCAATCATAATAATAAAGCGCCTCATTCTTCAGTGAAGAAATATCGCATCACGCCCCGTCAGAAGATGATTAACCTGATGTATATCGTCCTGATGGCGATGTTGGCGTTGAATGTTTCTCCTGATGTATTGAACGGCTTTTCTTTGGTAGAGCATAGCCTCAACAGGTCAACAGCCAACTCTACCAAGCAAAATGCGACGCTTTATTCTAACTTTGACGAACAGATGAAATCCAATCCCGCCAAAGTTAAAGAATGGTACGATAAAGCCATCGCCGTCAAACGCATGTCTGATTCCCTGTTCAACTATGCTCAGGACTTGAAAATAGCCATTGTCAAGGAAGCTGACGGAAAAGACGGTGACATCAACAATATTCAAAACAAGGATGATCTTGAAGCGGCCAATCAGGTCATGCTGGCTCCGAGTCGCGGACAAGGACAAAAACTGTTCAACAACATTGTTTCTTTCCGTGAAAAGATACTCAAGTATGTAGACGACCCGACGGAGCGCAACATTATCAGCAGCAACTTCAATACAGACATTCCAAAAGAAAAGAAGCAACTGGGCAAAAACTGGATAGAATATATGTTTGAGTCTACTCCGGTCGTCGCCGCCACTGTATTACTTACTAAATTGCAGAATGATGTGCGTTATGCCGAAGGTCAGGTGCTTCATACCTTAGCCAAGAACATTGACTTAAAGGATGTCCGTGTAAACGAATTGAATGCCTATGTCGTGCCCAATTCCCGGACCATTGTCCAAGGCGGCAAATTCAGTGCGCACATCATTATGGCCGCTGTAGACACAACACAGCAGCCTACCATCTATATCGGCAACCGTCAAGTGTCTCTCAAAAACAACTTGTATGAGTTTATCTGCAACTCCACCGGTGATTTCTCATTGGACGGACATATTGAGATGACCGATGCTACCGGAAATATCGTCAAAAGGTCTTTCCAACAGAAATACTCTGTTGTGGCACCATCTGCCACAGTATCCGCAGACTTGATGAATGTTCTTTATGCCGGATATAATAACCCTATCAGCGTTTCCGTTCCTGGTGTGCCTTCCAACAAGATTATCGCAACCATGACGGGCGGCTCGCTGCAAGGTGTCGGACCTGGCAAATACATTGCGCGTCCTACCACCGTCGGTTCTACAGCTGAAATCTCCATCAGTTCACAGACAGACGCCGGTATACAAAAAATGGGTGTTTACAAATTCCGTGTCCGCAAATTGCCTGATCCGACAGCGTTTATCGCATACAAGGACGAGAAGGGCAACCCAACAAAATATATCGGTGGCAGAGGTTTCTCCAAATCAGACCTTCTGGCAACCGACGGCATAGGTGCCGCTATTGATGACGGATTGCTGAACATTGACTTTAAAGTTGTCAGTTTTGAGACCGTCTTCTTTGACAACATGGGTAATGCGATACCTGAAGTATCCAATAACGACAAGTTTACCGACAGACAAAAAGACATCTTCCGCAGACTCAGCCGTGGCCGCCGTTTCTATATCACGCGCGTAAATGCCATCGGCCCAGATGGAACGACACGTGTCCTGCCGCAAGCTTTAGAAGTAATTGTTAGATAAAAATAAATACAAGATAAAAAGATGAAACGTATATTTTTCGTACTCTTATTGTGTATGTTAGTTATGCCGTCTGTTGCTCAACCGCCAGCACGCATCCGCGAAGCAAAAAAAGCACAGCAGGAACAAAAACAGTCCTCTGTCCTGCCAATGGCGAAAACAAGCACAAAGGTAACAGGCAACAATACAACCATATCACAACGCGCGGAGTTGGAATTCCCATCTGCTGCAGATATGCCTGAAGATGTTTCATGGCGTCGCGACATCTATAGAGTGCTGGATTTGACAAAAGACAAAAATGCCGTTTTGTACTATCCTGAAGAGCCTCAAGGTGACCGGATGAACTTGTTTACATATCTCTTTAAGCTCATGATGCGCAAGCAGATAACTGTATACAACTATACGATTGACGGCAATGAGAATTTCTCTGCGTCAAATGCCGTTGTACCAAAAAACTTCCTGGAGAGAAACCATATCCGCTTTGAGGAAAAAGCAGGCAGATACAGAATAGAAGACAGTGACATCCCTTCAAATGAAGTAACCACATACTACATTAAGGAGAGTACATATTTTGACCAGCATACGGCTACTTTCCACACTCAGGTCTCCGCTATCTGCCCCGTCCGCAAGGAATTAGACGAGTTTGGCTCAACACCTGTCAACACACCCCTTTTCTGGGTAAAATATGCTGACGTTGCTCCATTCCTGGCAAAACTTTCTTTGAATAGCAGCAACTACAACAATGCCGCCATCATCTCCGCAGACGACTATTTTACAACCAATCAATACGACGGCACAATCTACAAGACAAATAACCTCCAGGGTAAGGTCTTGGCAAACTACTGCAAAAACGACTCTGACTTAACAAGAGAGCAAAAACGCATAGAAAAAGAACTTACCACATTTGAAGACCATGTATGGGGTGCCGACTCTGCACTTATCAAAAAAATGCAGACAGAGCAGGCTATAAAAGACTCTCTGGAGAATGCGGCTGCCGTATCTGCAAAGAACAATAAAGTCAGGCCTTCTACTTCAACAAAATCAAAGAAGGACACTCCTTCTTCAAACAGTTCGCGCAGTCAGACTAAACGGCAGAAGTCATCTGGAACGACATATAGCGTAAGGCGGCAACGGCACTGATATCCTTCTATCTGCTGAACGCTACAACCCAAGCACATATCAAGATTTTGCCATAATGCCAACCGGCATTACGGATATATAAAGGAAAGCCTGTTTCTAACACGAAACAGGCTTTCCTTTATACTTCTCTCCTCTTGATGCCAACATCTTCCGGAAGCATACAGGCAGCATCATGCGGCCTTTCCTCGTAAAGATTTATATTCCAGCCTATGGAATATAGATTCCATACTGTGGAACATGAGTTCCATCCCATGGAACTGAAAATTCATCGCGAGTAAAGATCATCAACTGCACCCTAATCTTACAAAAAAAGAAGGAGAAGAGTAAAGACTCTTCTCCTTCTTGTAAATTAATCAATGCCTGATAATCAGCAATTGTTACGCTTGTCTACATAAGGCAATTTGTACGGACGGCGATACTCATACCAATACAGGCGGTGAGCAGCTGCCTCCTTGTCTCCCTCAAAGCTCAAGAGAGCAGGATTCCATTTAACAGGACGGCCCAACTCACGGGCAATGTTAAACAGACAACACAATGTATTGGTGCTGGTACCATACTCAACAGGTGCAATTGGATCAACGTGGGCACGAACAGCATCTATGAAGTTCTGCATATGAGGAGAACTTACCTCATATTGACCTTCGCCTATCTTCTGTTCCTGCTTCTTGAGCAATGACTTGTCAGAGCACTCAATATATCCGCGTGCCACTTTCAGCCAGCCTTTCGTGCCGATAAACTGGATACCTTTTGCGTCAGGTTGGTCTTCACGATAAGGTTGGTCTGTCATAACTATACCGTTAGCATATTTCATCGTAGCGTACTTGATACCGTTATATCCTTTTGGAATAAACTCAACAGGACCGAGACCATCCATACCTATAGCAGCCTGAGCAATGTCATACATATGAGCCCCCCAGTCTGCCGGATAGCCATTGCCCGTCTCCTGATACCAGCGCCAAGCGCCCCACAGGGTTTCATTCTTGTCAGGATCAAGAGATACGGGAGGACACAAATCAGGATGATAATGAATCTTCGGGTCATTCAACGGACCTAACCATAGGTTGAAATTCAGATTAGAAGGAACAGGCATCTCCGGTAAATCAAGAGGCTTTGGAGGATCTCCTACGCGCACATATATTTTCTCAATATGGCCAATACCACCTTCGCGGCAAATCTTGATAGCCTGTTGGAATTCTTTGCTTGAACGCTGCTGGCTTCCCATCTGCAGAATGCGATGATTAGCCCTTACTGCGGCCTGAACTGCCAAGCCCTCTGTAATGGTATATGCCAATGGTTTCTGAATATACACATCCTTACCTGACTCCAATGCCTGAATAGCGACAAGGGCATGCCAATGGTCAGGAGTGGCAATCTCAACAACGTCAATATCTTTGCGCTCAATGAGGTCTTCATAGAACTCATACATATCACACCGTTCGTTCATGCCTTTTTCCTTCTGCCACTTAGTGACAATACGGCGGAATCTCTCACGCTTGATGGAGTCCACGTCACAGCATGCAGCTACCTGTACACCAGGACAAGAAGAAAAACTGTGGAAATCACTTATACCTTGACGACCAAGTCCCACAAAGCCCAAAACAACACGGTCACTTGGCGCAATGCGCACACCATCAACTTTCCAGCTTGGGAGTATCATGAAACTCGTCAAACCTGCTGCTGTAGCACATAAAAAATCGCGGCGGTTCATTCCACTCTGAGACTCTTCCTTCGGAGCAGCCGCCTTTTTTTTCTTAGAATTCGTTTTATCCATATAATTAGTAATAAATAAACAATACTATTTAGAGAGACCCAGTATCCTCATATTGCTGAACACGGCATTTTGGGCTGCCATCTGGAGAGCTTGTGCCTGATTCTCAGGAATGTCAAAATACAGGTGAGAATTATAAGGACGCTGAAGAATAGTTGACAGGAAACAATGGGCAGCCAGATAAGAGCCTTCTTTGGAAGGATGGCTGCAATCCTTGGTATAGAGTTCTATCTCCGGGTGTTTCTGACGGACTTGCTGCCATGCCATGCCCACGGGAGAACACCACGCATGATTCTCGTATGTCAATTCCAAATATGTTGTCTTAAGACGAGTTTGAAAATCTTCATAAGTCTCATCTAACGGATAGGCAGGATCAGGATGCTTGTGATTCTGCATATTGCCATTCTTGTGACCCCATGTCATATAGAAGATAACGTGAGCCTTAGGTGACCCTTTCATAGCTATACTGTCCAGGAGATGAGCATAGTAATATGTCTCTGCTATAACATCGCGGGTAGACTGGGCGGGTGCAGAACTGTGCTCCTGCATGACAATATAGTCCCAGCCGCCTTTTTTCAAGGCCTCTATCAACTTCTCGTTTTTGTAATGTCCTGCCAGATGGGCACCGCCTTTCAAGAAGCGTGTGGGAGAAAGTTTCACACCTTGCTCTGCCGCCAGCTTTGTTACCATCGCAGGTAAGTTATTATAATAGGTATAGCTGTTCCCTATCCATAATATTTTCAGGGAATCATTCTCGCTACCCTGTGCAAATAAAGGCATACATGCCAAAAGTAAAAGCCCGAATAATTTATAACTCTTCATTTTTATATGTTTTTGTCTTCTCATGTTACAAATTTAAAATTTATTTCTTTTTCATCAAAATAAATTGTTGTTTTTTTGCGATTTTCACGCTCCTGACAAGCTTATCAGGGCTGAATGGTGTAATTACTGCTGACATATCGGTCAAACTGTTCTTGATTGCCATTAAAGACATCAATATCAACATTACCATTAATGCCCTCCACGCGGCCGAAAGGTGACAACTGCCAAAAGAGGAGTTTCACATAAGGACGATATTCCCCATATCGTGCAATCCATACATTATAGCTTAAAAGCTTCTGCGGAGCGTGACGCAAATACTTCTCTATAAATCTCTGGCTGACATATAGAATCGGTTTCTTGCCTGTGGCACGTTCCACCTCTGTCAGCCAGGCCTGCATCTCACGAAACATAACAGACTCTCCACCCATTTTCGCGATTTGAGAAGACGACAACTCCACATCCAGAACTGGCGGTAAATCCTCTTTAAGAATCGTGGTTTTCTTTAAGAACCAATCTGCCTGCGGCTTTCCCTTCATCGGAGAAAAGAAATGGTAAGCGCCGACCTTAATCCCTCTGCTTCTGGCATTCTTTGCATCTTGCGCATAATAATTACTGTAAATACGGACTCCTTGCGTACTCTTGATAAAACAGAACGAAATAGGGAAGCTTATATTTTCAACGGCGTTTTTATTATTGGCTGTACCTAAATGCGTTATCTGAAGTTTATTCCAATTAATTGCTCCGCTCGTCCTAATTCTGCGCCGTCCCCGTTTAATCCACTGGGCTTTATGCTGGTAACGGGAAATATCTATGCCATACACTCTGGAGGAATTATAGGCCATCTTCTCTCCCAAGAAGGCGCCGTGCTCCCAGTAACCTATCCGTAGGTTCTTGCCAGTTTCAACCTGCAGACCAAACTGATGCGGTTTGCCCTCATGCCAGTTTCCTTCATAGAAAAAAAGCTCTTCCAAATCGGCAAGCTTCCCAAATCCTGACGGGTCGAGACTGTCGTTGAAAGAACCCGTATAAATACCCGAAGAGTCAATACGGACACCATAGTTTAATTTGCCGTTTTCCCAGACACCAGACCAAGACGTTCCTGAAAAATCTGTATAACATCCTTCACCGTTAAAGAACCCGTCTTTCCAGAATCCCTCATAGGTCATAGAGTCTGTCGTAAGTCTGCCAGAGCCTGTCCAGACACCTTTTTCAAATTGTCCGGCAAAACAACTGTCAAGATGGCAATAAGTACCAAATCCATGTGGCAAGCCATTCTTCCATTCGCCTTCATAATATATGCCGTCGGCCTGATATCGGCCAAAACCTTCAGGGAGATTATTTTTCAGTTGCCCGGTATAGATACCCTTACCAAAGGGCATCTCACTCTCTTGACAACCGCAAAAACAGACGACAAAAGAGAAACATACAATAATATAAAACCTCCAACACTTCATTACAACGGAATTATATTATTACGGTGAACAATGCCTATCAAACGTCCATATTTGTCAAACAGCGGACTCCCTTCTGCCCGTTTTAATACAGGAATAGAAGTGTTATACATACCGCCACTTCTCCACACTTTCCCTTGAATATTATGGACTTTCAACTCTTGTAATGGTGTATCATGGGTAATGCCGTAATTGTATGTAATCATTATGGCATCTTTGCGACTATTGTCTGAAGCCAAATGCATGCTATTTATTACAGAAGGTGTAATGCTATAATAACCTTTCGCATTATTTTCAGATAGCGTTTGCAACTCCACGACATTACCTTTTACACTGATGCGTTGGCATGTGTCATGCTGAAGGACAACAGAGTCAGTACCTATCGGGCTGTGGACAATATATGTACTGACAAAGAAGATAAGAATGCTGTCAGAATTTCTTAACTGTTTTAATGTAGAGCATACTTTCCTCATATCTTCCTGCATCTGCCGATAATCTTGTTCATATCTGCCCATCTGATTATATCCCTCATCAATGATGTCATGTGTGGACATATAATAAGAAAGGAAACTTTCTTCCTTTTCTATTGCCGCCTCTCGTTTTGCTGTTAGACTTTCTTGTGTCATCACCAACCGACGAATGTCATGCCGCATTGTGCTGATAATCGTATCGGCACTTGCAACATCCACCGTCGTCAGCAACCGACCCTGGCTGAGGTGTAATAAGGGATATGGGCTATACCAAAAAGCGGAACCATAAGCTTTTTTTTTCACTTTTTCAGGAGACGAAGTCAATCCTGTCAGTACACTGTCATCCTGAATGCTTGAGAAAAACAATGTGTCACAACCAGCCGCTGTCATAGCGAAACAATACTGGCATTCAAGCAGACTCACGCTCTTTTGAATTTTATTGGACTGCCAAGGATAAGGCAACAATAAACCATATAAAAAATATATGGCAAGACAACAAAAAGCATAAAAAACATATTTGCGCCTGAACATATGAAACGCTATCCAATATAATTATACACAAATTTACGCCTATTTGTGAAATAATTAGACGAAATGTCTTAACTTTGTATAAAATAACAGGGGTGCTGTATGCATTGGTGCAATAACGGCTGAGATAATACCCTACAAAATCTGATCCAGATAATGCTGGCGTAGAGAGTTATGAATAAAACTATATATTTTATGTGTAAAAAAATTCTTTTCGTGACGCTTTTCAGTGTCGCTCAAATGTTTGTTGCCTTAGCGCAAACATCCGTTGATTCCCTAAAAATAGCAAAATTAAGTGACGTCGTCGTCAAAGCTATCAAGGTTTCGCCAAACGCTCCGTTTGCTGTATCAAATGTAGACAGAATCACTCTGGAAAATTTCTCAAAGACGGGAAAAGAGTTACCGTTTCTCTTTGCACAAACACCAGGTGTACTGGCTTGGAGTGAGAATGGCGTAGGAACAGGTACAACATATATGCGTATCCGTGGTGCCAGTGACTCGCGAATTAATGTCACATTAGATGGCGTACCCTTGAATTCTCCTGAGGACCAATGCGTGTTTTGGGCAAATATGAACAGTTACGCATCACTGCTGAAAGGTGTACAAATACAGCGCGGTATAGGAACCAGTACTAACGGTGACGGTGCTTTTGGAGGCAATATAGCCCTTCAGAGCAAATTTCCTTCACGCATACCGACATTGGAACTGACAGGTAGCTACGGCTCCTACAACACATACAATTTAGGAGGTTCTTTCTCAACAGGTTTATTGTGGAAGCACTTGATTTTTGACGGAGCATATCATGAAACAAACACCGACGGATATATTCATGGTACTTCTGGCCGTTCAGGCAGTTACTACGGCGGGTTGACATATATTAACAATGACAATACATTTGTTTTGCGCTATAAAAACTTTGGTAATTTTGAAAAGACCGGACAAGCTTGGAATGGTGTCACCGCCGGAAATGACGATTACAGTATGAATGTCTATGACGGCATACGTACTTATGAAGACATGTATGATGCTGGATTAGGGCGATTCAATAGCTTATATGAGCGCTATAACAATGACTATAATGGCAATTGGTCTCTGCAACGCTATCAAATGGCTGATGGCTCCTATTGGAATAAGACTACGGACAATTTTTGGCAGAACCATAACATCCTTTCTGCAACATGGACAATTAACAATCACTGGTCTACCACAGCATCCCTTCATTATACTTACGGATACGGATACTATAAAGAGTTCCGATTTAACAAAAAACTCTCCAGCTTTGGCTTGAATAAAATTGTGGATGCACAAGGCAATACCATCTCTAAGAGTGACTTCGTCCGCAAGAAAGGACTTGATCAGAGCGTTGGTGGCTTAATCTGGAGCGTAAACTACAATGACAACAATTGGGATATCGTTTCAGGCATGTCCGTACAACTATTCAGAGGTAACCACTTTGGGTATGTCACCTACGTAAGCAACGAGACTTTGAAAAGTCTTATTCTTTCTAACGGTGACTATAAATATTATTCATCTGACGGTATTAAAAACGATGCCAATATGTATATTAAGGCAACACGCCATTTGGGAAAACACTGGGATGTTTTTGGTGATATGCAATATCGTTATGTCACATATACTACCACTGGATACAACGATAAGTTTAAAACGGACAACTTAGGACAAATACAAAAGCATTTCCTAAAAATAAACAAAGAATATAATTTTCTTAATCCTAAAGCGGGACTGAGCTATCATCAAGGCGGACACAAGGCTTATGCATCATATGCCTTAGGACATCGAGAGCCAGAACGCAACAATTTTACAGACAACGGTTCGTATCCTTTACCAAAAGCAGAATCTTTACATGATATAGAGTTGGGGTATAACTATAATCATCGATTATGGTATGCCGGGTTGAACTTATATTATATGTATTATCATAATCAGTTTGTGCAAACAGGTTTATTGAGCGATATCGGAGAAAAAATTACAACTAATGTCAATCGCTCTTACCGCTGTGGTATTGAATTATCTGCAGGTTTCAGTCCTACCTCCTGGCTAACACTCGAGGGAAACGCCGCCCTGAGCCAAAACAAAATAAAGGATTTTGATGAATACGTAGAGACTTATGACGATAATTGGTATGATATGGACCCTACGGTCTTGCACTATGAAAGTGGCACACTCGCATTTTCTCCTTCTGCCATTCTGAACGGCTTTGTAAAATTCCATTATAAAGGTTTTGAGGCAATTTGGCACACCAACTACGTCAGCCGTCAAAATTTGGACAACACAAATAACAAATTGCGCTCACTCCCGGAATTTACGGTAAGCAACATCAGGTTAGGATATGACTGGAAAATCAATAAGACCCTAAAAGAAATATTATTTGGTGTGAACTTCGGGAATATTTTCAATCGTCACTATGCTGCAAGTGCATGGGTATACTCTGCTATTGTGGGCAATACTCATCCTAACGAAAATCGCTATTACCAGATTGGTTATATCCCTATGGCTGGTTTTACGGTCATGGGCAATGTAACTTTGCGTTTCTAACTTTCTTATATTATGTTGGAGTATCTCCAAGACAATTGGCTTGAGATATTAGGTACAACGGTAGGTCTGATATATCTGTACCTGGAATGGAAAGCTTCAATCTATCTGTGGCTGACGAGCATTATCATGCCTGCTATATATATGTTTGTCTATTTTCAACACGGATTATACGCTGACTTTGGCATACAAATATATTATTTGATCGCAGCTTTCTATGGATTATTTGTATGGAAATACGGCAAGAAAAAAGAAGAACGAGTCTTGCCTATAACGTCTACGCCACGAAAGTATTGGAAATATATTGTATTATCGTTACTGTTTATATGGGCCGCTATTGCATGGATTCTTATATCTTTTACCAACAGTACGGTACCATATTGGGATTCTTTCACCACAGCAACAAGTATTATCGGCTTATGGCTGTTGGCGCGAAAGTACGTAGAACAATGGCTTATTTGGATTGCCGTAGATGTTGTCTGTACTAGATTATATGTCTATAAAGGTATTTATTTCACAGCGTGCCTGTACTGCCTTTATACGATCATCGCTGTATTTGGATATAGGAAATGGAGAAGGATGATGTGCACGGATTTTTAGCGCCGCATTTACCCAAAAGGGTAGTCCTATTTTCTCTCATTTAACACTTTTGATAAATAAAAAATCAAAAGAACCTATAATTTTGTGTACGAAAACACATTTTGTGTTCTCGTACTATGAAAAACGAAGACCTCCTTGCCCAGCTGGGTGAGGAGGTCATTTTGTAAGGTGTTCACAGAGTGACACAACGTCTTCCTTAAGAATAGGGTGAACGAGGTGTGGCGCAATCTCCTTAAGTGGTTCTAGAACAAACCTCCTCTGATGCAACAAAGGGTGAGGAATGATAAGGCTTTCTGTATGGAGTATTATGTCGTCATAGAATAAGATGTCAATGTCTATACAGCGATCTGTATAGATTTTGTCTATACTCTTTTTGATTCTACCTAATTCCTTCTCAATTTGTTCTGTTTGCCGCAGGACGTCCTCAGGCGGAAGTGTTGTCTCAAACACTGCTACAGCATTAAGAAACATTCTCTCCGAGACAAAGCCCTCTGGCAGGGTCCGATAAAAAGAAGAGCACTTGACGAGATTTCCCACTCTCTCGTCAAGTGCACTAATTGCTCTTTTCAGGTTTGCATGTTTATTACCTAAGTTTGAACCTAATCCGAGATAAACAAACGACATGTTATTTAATCTACGATAAGCATTACGTCTCCAAACGGCCCAAACTGATATCCGTCTTTTATAGCTATCTTATAAGCGTTCATCGTGTAGTCAAAATTTCCAAATGCACATACGAGCATAAGCATAATGCTCTCTGGGAAATGGAAGTTTGAGAACATCGCATCAGCAACACTGAAATTATATGGAGGAAAAATAAATTTGTTTGTCCATCCACTATACGGATTGATATGACTTAACGTATCGCAAGTCGTTTCTAAGGCACGCTGGACTGTAGTACCTACAGCGATAATTTTGTGTCCGGCGTCTTTTGCACTATTCACGATATCGCAATTTTCCTTTGTAATGGCCATTTCTTCAGAGTCCATCTTATGCTTGGTCAAGTCCTCAACGTCTGTTGTTTCAAAATTACATAATCCGCAATGCAACGTGATAAATGCACTTTTGATATCTTTTATTTCCATTCGCTTGAGCATCTCTCTGGAAAAATGCAGACCGGCGGCAGGCGCGGTAACAGCGCCTTCATTCTTGGCAAATATACATTGGAAACGCTCCATGTCTTCAGGTTCAACAGGACGTTTCTTGCGGATAACCTCTGGTATCGGAGACTCTCCCAAAGCATATAATTGCTCCTTAAACTCATCATGGGGGCCTTCATATAGGAAACGAAGCGTACGCCCACGGCTGGTAGTGTTATCTATCACTTCCGCCACGATGGACTCATCCTCGCCGAAATATAGTTTGTTGCCTATACGAATCTTACGCGCCGGGTCTACAAGTACATCCCACAAAAACAAATCCGGATTCAATTCTCTGCGAAGAAACACTTCTATATGAGCACCTGTTTTCTCTTTGTTGCCATAAAGGCGTGAAGGGATGACTTTTGTATCATTAAAGACAAACACATCGTCTGCATCAAAATACTCAAGGTAATCCTTAAACATTTTGTGCTCTATCTGACCTGTCTTGCGGTGTAAAACCAGCATTCTGCACTCATCGCGATGGGGCGCAGGATAAAGGGCAATGCGGTCTTCAGGTAATTTAAACTTAAACTGAGATAGTTTCATATAATGTTATTTAATCATTCGTTTTTTATTGTATCTAACCATGCCGGAACATCATCTATGCTCAAGCATTTGTCAATGGTATATTCTCCTATTCTTGTGCGTTCTAATGCTGTAAGATAGGCGCCGCAACCCAGTGCTTCACCAATATCTCGCGCCAATGCCCGGATATACGTTCCTTTGGAACAAACAACACGTATGGTAACTTCCGGCATACTGACATCCTGCAATTCTATCCTTTCAATGTGTATCTTCTTAGCCTGCAGTTTGACCTCTTCTCCTCTTCTTGCACGATGGTATGCATGCTCTCCTGATATTTTGCATGCTGAGTGCG
Organism: uncultured Bacteroidales bacterium; assembly: GCA_902766625.1. GTDB lineage: Bacteria > Bacteroidota > Bacteroidia > Bacteroidales > Bacteroidaceae > UBA6382. The sequence continues at coordinate 19,560 of CACXEH010000127.1, forward strand.
CAGGCGGCACTTGTTCTATCTCACCTGTGAATTGCTGGAGAGTCTGTCTTATCATGTCTTGTGTTATATGATCGGTCGGGGATTTCCGCTCTTCGGGATATTCCAAGTCATAACTCTGTGTCGTATAACCCAGTTTCAGCGTTGCGACATATTCTTTGGTATAAGCCTGAATCTCCTCTATGCGTTTTGTCGCCTTCCCGGTGCACAGCAGAAGCACACCTGTTGCCAGAGGATCCAACGTACCGGCATGTCCCACCTTTATTTTTTGCTGATATTTCTGGAGCAGTAGCCAGCGAACTCTTGCCACCACGCCAAAAGATGTCCATTTATAAGGTTTGTTGACTGGGATAATCTCACCTGCGATAAAATCCATAACTAATCAACCATTTGCAGGTTTACGCCGTTTAACAAGGCTATCAAGAGAATCAGTCCTACGGCAATACGGTACCATCCGAAAGCCTTGAAGCCGTATTTGGATACGTAATTGATGAAAAATTTGATAGCGGCTATGGCAACAACAAAACTCACGAACGCACCGAGTAAGAGTACGTTCAGATTATTTCCTTCTGCGAGGATGTTGGTTTCTCCCGCGGCTGTCATTTTGTAAAGTTCCAGCACTGAAGCGCCTAACATTGTCGGTACTGCAAGAAAGAAGGAGAACTCCGCTGCATTGCGGCGTGTCAGTTTTTGCGACATACCGCCGACGATAGTCGCCATACTGCGGCTTACCCCTGGTATCATGGAGATACATTGTATGACACCTATTATGAACGCTTTTTTATAATTAAGTTGCGTGCTTTCTGTACCTTTGTTGAATATCCTGTCGCAAAAGAGCATGAAGATACCGCCCAATACCAACATAACGGCAACGACCAATACGCTGCCCAGAGCTTTGTCTATCATCTTGTTGAACATGAGTCCCAAAACTACCGCAGGAAATACTCCGACTATGAGTTTGAGGTAAAATCTCCAGATGCTTCCCCACCATGAATGTCCTTGTTGCCGGCTGTCAGGGTAAAAGAAGCGACGCCAATACAATACCAACACGGAAAGAATGGCTCCGAGCTGGATGATGACGGTATATGCTTTGACAAATGGCGTGCTCTCTATTCCCAGCAGGTGCTGAGTGATAATCATATGCCCTGTTGAAGATACCGGCAGAAATTCTGTCAGTCCTTCAACGATACCTAATATGATGGATTGTATGATATCCATGTTTTATTCTTTGTCTTCGTCCTTCCGGGTTATTTCTTTCTTGCGATACATGACCGCAACAATCATAAAGAGGAAGCCAAACAGGCATACCATGGGAGCCACTTTAACACGGCGTGTATTGAATATCTCCGCATTGAACATTTCTTCCGTAGAGCCTCCTCCTGCCATAAGGATGAAACCGGCTATCACGATGACCATGCCAATGGCCAAAAGAATAAAGTTTGTCTTAGTAAAAGCAAAATTTGTATGATCCATATTTTTAATTATAGTGTTTTTTTAATAGCGATATAGTTGTTCTGTCCTCATTCGCAATGTCTTGTTAACCGTGAAATATGCACATATAAGCGTCAGCAGTATTCCGCATATAAATATGACACCCAATGTGTATGCGACTACATCCCATGTCATCAGTTTGACCATATTGGGCTCATACTGTATGACAGCATAAATACACCCGAAGAGTATGCCCGAAGCAAGTGTGGCTGAGATAAGTCCTATCAGCAGCGCCTGAATAAGGAACGGCTTACGTATGAAGCTCCAATTAGCGCCGACCAGTTTCATGGTGTGTATCAGGAATCTTCTTGAGAATACGCTCAACCTGATAGTGTTATTGATATTGACAAACGACACCAGCGTGAGCAACAATGCCAACATCAGCATAATACTGCTGATTTTGCGGATATTGCTGTTCAGGCTGTCCATGAGATTTTGCGGATAGGACACCTCCATGACTTTCGGATATTTTTCCAATTCGGGCAAAATGGATTTCAGACTGTCTTTATTGGCATATTCCGCTTTCAGCGATATTTCAAATGAGGCTGGCATGGGGTTGATGTCCTTAAATTCTACGGAGTCCTGTTCTAAAGCTTCAGCCTGCTCCTTCAACGCTCTTTCTTTGGAAATATATTTTACGATGCGTGCCGCAGGCAGGCCTTTCAACTTTGTTTGGAGAGCATAACTCTCCGCATGCGTCATCTCATCATCCAGCAATATGGTGATATTGAAATTTTCCCTCAAGTTATTGGAAAAGTTGTGGGCAAAAGATATAAAAAAAGTCACTAAACCTAACAGCAACAACATAAGGGTGGTACTGATGCAGGATATCAACGCATTCATTCCCGTGAGTCCGCTTTTAGTATGTTTCTTCTTTGCCATTTTAAGATATTCAACGATTCTGCCTTGCGAAAAGGCAAGAATTAACCATTTTACGATAAATTATTGCAAAGATACAAAGAAAGAGCCGTTTAGACCAAATAAAAAAGGACAAACATTATCTTGCATTTCCGGGTAAGGCTTTTTTTTGCGAGGAATTAAACTACCCTGACAAGGTGAAAGCCGACACCCCTATCGCTGTCCGATAATTTCTTCGTATCAGTATCGCTGGAAGGCTGCCTGTTATCCGTCGGTATGTTTCCCGTTCAGACGGGCAGGATGTATATTCTATAGGCTGGGATGTAAGTTCCATCCGCCGGAATATCTGTTCCATGGAATGGAACAGACAACGTGTCGGGCCATGAAGACACTTTGTTCCTGTGGCATCTGATACAGCACGTCCCATGGCCCACGTTTAAGCATCTGTATTTTTGATAAAACAAAAAGAACGTGTGCGTTAGAGAGCGCACACGTTCTTTAATTTATGTTTGAACGCAGAAGGTGTGTTATTTCACCACATACTTCTTGCCTGCGACAACATAGACACCAGGTGCAACATGAGTGGAGACTTCCTCACCCGGATCGATTACGAAGCTGGCAATCGTTTGGCCCGTAGAATTATGGATACGAACACGGACTGTTCGCTTCAGTGCGGACTTGACAACGATGTTGTTGCGTCCCGTCAAGACGAAGAGGTCGCCGTCCAAAGCATTAATGTCAGGTTCGTTTATGCCAAACATCGTATCGACATTATTGATGTCAAGTCGTGCGATAGAGAATTTCTTGCTTGGACTCACTGCCGCCGGAACGAAGTACGGACGGAATGGTCGTACGGCAGTAGAAGCTCCTGATGTCACGACAAAGCTGCTTCCTGCCTTTTCAGCAGCATCAACATTGAGCACGTAACCTCCGTCTGCAGCCAGTTCATCATTCAGGTAACTTGGAACAAATGAGTAGTTGCATCCGTCTGGAGTTACTTTCGCACTGGCAAGTTCAGTATCACTGACTTGTATCGTCGCCCCTGTAGGCGATGCAAAGGTGATGACTTGCGGGTCAAGTTTTTCAATAAGTCCTGCTGCGGTAGCTGACGTATTTGCCGGAGTGAAAGTACCACTGAGGTCAAACTCATAGTAGCTTGAACCCGGGAAGCCTACGAGATAAGGCTTGGCTGCAGCACCGAACGGATAGTTCTGATGCGTGCGTGAGCTGTTATAGTAATTCTGCTGATAAGTATCTGCATTTGCATCCCTTGAGACATCCTTGGAATAATAATAATCCCACAGGAAGGTATTGGTATTGGTCTTGCTAGCCGTACCAACGGCAGGTTTGACAAATGTTGCAGTTTTCACGTTGGCATTGTCCGTATTCGCTACTCCGCTGAACTCACGCAGCCAGTACTCATGACCCGTTGACTCTGTGCCGTAGAAGTGGGTTATCTCACCCTTATCCTGAGTAGTGACACGCTCAACAGTAAATGGGAGGCTGACTGTTTCCCATCCCATCGTCATATCTGCGTAGTTATCCGGCTCACGCTGATACCACATACGCTTGCCGGTGTCGAAATTATAGGCGATAGGTGCATTGAAGTCATTGTCATCTACCAGCAACTGGTCAGCGTATGACGTGTAGCTGCCGTTCTTCTGTACAAGGTGTCCCCTGATACCTGACGTATTTTGGACATCCACTGTGTGGTATGTGTCATTTGTTTCGCTGTATGCAGGATCCTGGAAGTAAGCAGTCAGGACGCTGTTGGTTATGGAAGCGGCACTTGAAGCGTTACCTGCTGTCGGTGCCGGTGTATATGCCAAGAGGTTTTGCGTCAATCCGTTGCATTTGAATCCTGTCAGTCCGTAATAATCCAGCAACGGTGCATAAAGCGCTGTGCCGTCTTTGAAATCGGCACTTGTGCCGGGCACTTCACCAGAATAACCGGAAATGTCACCGTTGCCGCCGGTAAAGTCTACAGCGGTCATATTCTTGTGCGGATAATAAGTTGTTCCGTCCACGGTATACTCTCGCGTAAATGCGGCATCGCTGTTAAAGTATACGCTTCTGCCATATACTCCATTGCGGAAGTAAGCCGGAGCACGATATACGCGGTTGCGGGTATCAACATCATCCGTCAGCAACATGTGCTTGGAGTTGTCTGAAGCGGTTGACGCTATCTTGGCAGCCGCAGCAGGTTGAAGATCATGACTACGGTCATCATACAAATTATAGCTTAGACGCTGACCGAAGAAAATGTAATCATCTGGATATACAGGCACATATTCACCCATATAATACCTTAAATCCTGCTCAGTCGGCTTGACACCATCTGCATATCTGAAATCGCCATCACCGATGAAATCTTCCACATAGCCATTGCCGGAATGCCACTTCCAATCGCTCTCGGAATTCGTATATGTAATCGGATACTCCTGATTCAGAACATCACCCATCACAGTCTTCGTCTGCAGGGTTCCGTCAGCCTTGCGATAGTAGAAGTTTTTCTCCTTGTTGTTGGTGCTGGATTTCGCATTGGAATGGTCTCCGAAGGCAAGATAACGTGCCTGCAGATAGTTGCTGTTCAAGTCAAACGCAACTTTACCATTGACAAAGTCAGCAATACTGCGTTCTTTCACCTCTGCCTTAACCTCATTGTGGGTGCTGTTATTGGTGAAGCCTTGACCTTCAGGATAGAAACTGTTATATATCACAGGTGTCTCTCCCGCAGCATCAGGATTAGCCACTATAGCATTGCCCGTGGCATTAGCACTGGTATTCCATACCCAAGTATTTTCTATATGACCGCTGGCATAGTCAGCCACACCACCTGCAGTAAACGTGCCCATGAAACCTGTGTTATATATATTTCCGCATAGGTGTCCAAAGAAAGAGTGATCCAATCCTTTGATGGTATAACCGTTGCCATGGAAGTTTCCGCCGAAACAGGTTGCTTCATTGTTTCCGATAGGTGTCCACGAACCCTTAGGCGAAACATCACTCTTCAGAATGAAATCCAAATTCTGGCAATTTGTCACTTTGGTCTTCAGCGCGTACACATCTGTGCTGCCTTCCGCTAAGACTCTGTTGCCATCCTCGTCCGTATCGTCAGTCGTCTTGGTACTGAGCTGATAGAGATCATTGAGCATGTCAAGTTCTGTTTTGCCGTCAGAAGCTACTGTACGTCTGTCGATATATATCTTACTGTTACGTTTCACATCAGAATGATCTATATGCATATGATTGACAGGATCTGCCATCACATCTGCGATGTCATGATAGTTAGCCACAGTGATTGGCACGGCATTACTGTAAGTCTTACCCAGATAAGACTTAGCGTAGTAGGCTACATAATAGCCGTCCTGATACCAATACATCTTGGTTGAGTTGTTGACATAAGGAGAGCCATTCTTATGGCTGAGAGCATCCGTCTCATTGTTGTAGATTTCCCAACCGCCGCCAAGGATTTCATACGCACCCTTTGTTACCGTTGGCAAGTTCAAACCTACAGAGGTGCCTGGCAACACTACATCCGGGGCAAGCAATTCGCCAATCACAGGCACACCACTCTCAAAGTGGATGTGCACATTGACTATGTGGCGTTCACGGATAGTCTCATAGGAAGTTCCGCTCTCGTCACTCTCAATATATTCATACCAATATACTGCAGTCACGACTTTGTCTTGGCTTAGGTCGTTAATATCAATCTCGCGCGATACATATAGCGTACTTGTCTCCGTCGGAATCTTGCCGTCAATAGAGAAGTCTGTCTGTTCGTTCACAAGGTTCTCATAAGTCTTAGATACACCTGTAGCGGCAATAATCGTTCCAACAGGAATATCAGTTCCTGCAGTATACTCACTATTCGTCAATATATCCTTAATAGGTGTAATTGCCGTATATTCACTGGTGCAGAAATAATATTGTAATATACCGTCACCGGTCGGCAATTCAGGTAATGATGAACGTGAAATTGCCGTTACTTTTTCCTTGTTGTCTTCTGACAAACCTTCGTATACCTCATCTGCGATTTTGGCACCTGGATTATACCAGTTGTCACCTATCTGGAAACCTGTGTTAACGATATAATAAACAGTAGACTCTTCATCCCTTCCAGATACAACAAATGGTGTATAATGGAACTGCTCGTTCAACAATTTTTCATATTCGGTATTTATGAGCACGTCATTGGGCTGAAGCACATTTGTCGTCACTTGCTCATTACCGCGTTTCACAGTTACACTGTTGCTCAGCGTTTTGGTTTCTAAGCCACCTGAACCACCAGAATAAGTCGCAGTATAGTCTATCGGCTGTGACTCGCAATAAGGAATCTGGTTTGGTATCACTGTACCCCCCGCAGCATAATTACCCATTGCGCCCTGATACTTGGAACTTTCTACACCGTCCTCCGCAAAGTTTTCAGACAAGAGGTCTAATGCATCGTAGTTATACTTAAAGTTAGCACGCTCCGCACTTGAAAGGGCACTGTATTTGATTGCCGGATAATTATATCCTGATTTATATACACTACCGCCCCAAGCACCGTCTTGTGTGCAAATATACGCTTCCGATATAACATCTTTTATAGCTGCAGCCACGCCTTCAGCATAGCCGTTAGATGTACTGTATTTGGTCTCTATATTATCATATACAGACTTGGTGATAACTTCTCCGGAGAGGAAATATTCGCTTTCTGATATCTGATATGTACTTGAACATAAATATCCTAACTCAAAGTTTGACTGATTAGCCCCTAATGTGCTATAAAGCGTAGAAGATATCGGTGCACCTGCAACATAGGTGTACTCTGTTCCACCGACATTGAAGCGACAGTCATTTTTAGCCACATATACACGTGAGAATTGCGCTTGCGAGCCTTCTTCTCTGGTGTCTGTTACACCAAGTACTGAAAGGTCTGTCGTTATCTGGGCTTGATAGTCATATGTCACCTTGTCTATCACATCACCCGTGGTGTAATTAAGTTGGCCATATACACCATCAGCCATACACTTAAACGTCGGACTTGGACTGTAATTAGACCTATTCTCAGTGAATTCAACTGCGTCATAATCAGACTTGCGCACATACTGAGGCAATGACGAAGGCGCAGTACCTGAAGTGTACTGATAATAATCATTCCAAACATTGGGGTTATCCCAGTCAAACGTCAAGAGGAAGCCGTTGTCATGAGAAACAGCATTTGATGTATGTACCAAGGATTTCGCCGGAGCAAAGTTTTCCTTATAGCGCTCATCCAATTCCGTATACTGCTCTTCCGTCAAAGACTCACCCTGATTATAAGTGTGCTCGGCAAGAGTCATGAAGGTATTTGTGCAGACATAGACATTGGTCGGCAATGCTGCATACTCCGAAGCCGTCAATACCTGATCTTCTGTGTAAGTTGCCCCTCCAAGATTCATGTTCTGAGAGCATACATATGTATCTTTTATGAAGAACGCCTGCTGTGCCGTTGACAATCGGGAGTACTCCCAATAGGTGATAGGATCATTCTTATGGTATGTTATGTTATTGATGACAATCGCTGTTGGATCAACTGTACTCTGATAAGTACTCAAATCCTCTGTGGCATCAGTCCAGTATGCATACAGGTTGTCTTGTATGTTACTCAACTTAAGACGTCCGCGTGCTTCCGGTGTGATGGTCAGCGGGATTGAAACTTTCTCGGCATAAGCTTGAGCCGAACCGGTATATGCGGAGATATACTGGTCATAAATGTAATACTCACCGCGGATATACCAGTAGTGTGCCGGCGCGGCACCCTCTCCCTCATAAGCTCCGCTTTGAGGATAGCAGTCGTCAACAATACGCTTTGTACTGTTGATAAAGTTGCCGGAAGTCTGCATCTGTATTTTACTGTCATCACCATTATAAGTATACTGCTTATAACTTACGGCGTTCAGATTAGATGCAGCCAGTGTTGTTTGACTTGATGCCGCTGGAGCTATGGATGCCACTGTGCGGTGTTCGTTCTTTGCATACACATAGCCACCGCCTTCGCCTTGCGTCACACTGATAAGCGCTAATTCCACAACACCCGTGATAGGTCCGTAAACCTTCTCACCTGCAGTCTC
>CACXEH010000128.1 GCA_902766625.1 uncultured Bacteroidales bacterium
CATTTTTTTCATCGCGATGCAACAATTTTTTTATCGCGATGAAAATTTTCGTGTATCGAGGATAAAAGTTTTCATGTATCGCGATAAAAAATCCGGCTCCTTCAAAAGAAAAAAATAATCATACCAGCAGCGTTTTTTGATGATAAAAAATAAATACCTTTGTATCACAGATATTTATTCAAGATGAAAGCACTGAAGATTGAAAACATGTCATGGTGGCTCAGCATACTGCTCATACTGGCAGGCACGCTGTTATTTCTTATTGTATATGCCCTGATGCAGGGTTTATCCTCCGTTTTCAGCAATGACATAGTAGCGGTTATTGCCGGTTTTACGCTCGGAGGAGTAACACTCGCGCTGTACGCACTATACATACGCCTGACGGAAAATGCGTGGACATCCACACTGGGCCTCCGCCAGTTTCCTCTCAAAATCACGACAGGCATATTGACAGGGGCCGTCTTTTTTGTAATAGTAACAGGAGTGATGGCTCTCGGAGGATGGTACAGGATAGGTTCAGCAGCTTTCAGCAGTGCTTTTTACACCCAACTCTCATTCTTCTTCCTCGTAGCATGTGGCGAGGAAGTCATCTTCAGGGGCATCGTCTTCCGCTATATAGACAAACGGTGGAACACCCTCTGGGCACTGGCTGTATCCGCCTTGCTGTTTGGCATACTGCACATCTTCAATGAGGAAGCCACGATATGGAGCGTGGCAGCTATCGCCATAGAGGCGGGACTGATGCTCGGCATGGCCTACAAAGTCAGTGGCACGCTGTGGCTGCCCATCGGCATACACTGGGCGTGGAACGTGCTGGAGGGCCCCGTACTGGGATTTGCCGTTTCAGGCACCAACGATTCGAGCATCATCAAGCCCGTTATCACGGGACCGGAAATCATAACGGGAGGCACTTTCGGTGCCGAAGCCTCCGTCTTTGCCATCATCGTGGGCGTAATGATAACCGCATGTATGTGGTATCTCTGGATCATTAAATCACGCTGACCAGAACAGCCGGACCCGTAGAGAATTGTCAAAGAGCCTGTCAGCATCTTATCCGATTGGACCGTTATGGTTTGGTCACCTTGCGCATATTTTGTAATTTTGCACCAAAATATCAAAACAATGGCAGAAGCATCCTCTCTTTTAGAAAAGCTTGACAGCCTGCATTCCCGCTTCACCGAAGTGGGTACCCTGATTGCCGACCCCAACGTCATCAGCAATCAAGAACGCTATGTCAAACTGACCAAGGAATACAAAGACCTGGAAAAACTCATGGCGGTGCGCAAGACCTACAAGAACCTGCTGGACAGTTATCAGGAAAGCAAACAAATCCTCCTCAACGAAGACGACGCAGAACTCAAGGAGATGGCAAGAGAAGAAATCAGCCATTGCGAGAGCCAGATTCCGAAGATAGAAGACGAAATCAAAATGCTCCTGATACCCAAAGACCCGGAGGATGACAAAAACGCCATTCTGGAAATACGAAGCGGAACGGGCGGCGACGAGGCGGCACTGTTCGCCGGAGACCTCTTCCGCATGTACAGCAAATACATAGAGTCGAAGGGATGGAACATGCAGATTTCCAGTTACACACCGGGAGCCGTGGGCGGATATAAAGAAATCATCTGTTCGGTATCGGGTGACGGTGTCTACGGCGTGCTGAAATACGAAAGTGGCGTACACCGCGTGCAGAGAGTGCCGGCGACAGAGACACAGGGACGCCTGCACACCTCAGCCGCAACAGTAGCTATACTGCCGGAAGCAGCGCCTTTTGAAGTCAACATCAATGAAGGGGAAATCAAATGGGACACATTCCGCAGTTCGGGAGCCGGCGGACAAAATGTGAACAAAGTGGAGAGCGGCGTCAGACTGAGGTACAACTGGAAGAATCCTAACACCGGAGAAACGGAAGAAATCCTCATAGAATGTACCGAAACGCGCGACCAACCTAAGAATAAAGAACGCGCGCTCGCCCGCCTGCGCACATTCATATATGATAAAGAACATCAGAAATATGTTGACGACATCGCCAACAAGCGCAAGTCGCTCGTCTCCACAGGAGACCGTAGTGCCAAGATACGCACATACAACTATCCGCAAGGCAGAGTGACAGACCACCGCATCAACTACACCATGTACAATCTGCCGGCCTTTGTCGACGGCGACATACAGGATTGCATCGACCACCTCATCGTGGCAGAGAATACCGAACGGATGAAAGAATCCGAACTTTAACACATGACAGCGTCAAGAAACCGCACTATCACACTCACCGCCGAGGAAAGGAACGAACTCCAAAAAGCTCTGATTAAGCCATCACAACTCAGACAAGACGAGCTGCCTCTGGACAAAATCATCTGGGGAGACACTATCCAAGCATTGCAGATATTGCCGGACGAATTTGCCGACCTCGTCATTCTGGACCCTCCATATAACCGGACAAAACAGTTTGGGACACTGACCTTCAAGTCGCGCCACGCAAAAGACTATGAGAACTATCTCGACTCGTGGCTGCCACTGGTATGCCAGAAACTCAAACCGACAGGCTCACTATATCTATGTGGTGACTGGAAATGTACCGCCCTGCTGCAAAACGCATTGGAAAAATGCCAGATGCACATCATAAACCGCATCACATGGCAACGGGACAAGGGCCGTGGCTCGGCAAAAAACTGGAAGAACAATATGGAAGACATCTGGTTTGCCGTCAAAGATCCGCAGCATTACTACTTTAACGCTGATGCAGTCATGATGAAGAGAAAAGTCCTTGCACCCTACCGTAACAACGGTAAACCCAAAGACTGGCAAAAAACAACAGAAGGTAACTTCCGCATGACATTTCCATCGAACTTCTGGGACGACATCAGCATACCGTTCTGGTCAATGCCGGAAAACACAGAGCATCCCACACAAAAGCCCGAAAAGCTATTCGCAAAACTGATTCTCGCGTCTTCAAAAGAAGGCGATCTGGTATTCGACCCCTTCATCGGAAGCGGCACGACTGCCGTAGTAGCCCAAAAACTGACACGCCATTTCTGCGGCATAGACCAAGACAAAGAATACTGCCTGCTGGCGCAAAAAAGACTACGCATGGCAACGGAAAACTCCGAAATACAAGGATATAAAGACGGTGTATTTTGGGAGAGAAACACGCTATACACGCACAAAGAACGCTAAAAAAGTATTATGGCAAAAATCATTAACGACCCAGTACATGGATTTATAGAAATCCCTGACGGCATCATCTCGCAACTCGTCAGACATCCATATGTGTTCCGACTGAGCCGAATCAAACAACTGGGCCCCACAGACTACGTCTATCCAGGAGGCCGGCACACCCGATTTGAACATTCGCTCGGCGCATACCATCTGGCGTGCCAGGCTATTGAAAGCCTGCGCGAAAAAGACCATAACATCACAGAAAACGATGCGGAAGGTGTGAAAATAGCCATACTCCTACATGACATCGGACACGGCCCCTTCTCACATGTCCTGGAAGAGAATCTGGTACATGGCATAAGCCATGAGGACATTACATGCCTGCTCATGGAGAAACTGAACGAGGAATTTCAGGGCAAACTCAGCACAGCCATACAAATATTCAAGAACGAGCATCCTAAATACTTCTTGAGTGAACTTATCCACAGTCAGCTTGACTTGGACCGCATGGACTACCTCTGCCGTGACAGTTTCTACGCCGGAGTGCGGGAGGGAAACATCGGTGCGGCAAGGATAATCAAAATGCTCGACATCAAAGACAATCAGCTGGTTGTAAACTGGAAAGGCGTATACACCATCGAAAACTACCTGATGGCGAGGCGCCTGATGTACTGGCAAGTGTACCTCCACAAAACCGTCGTCGCAGCAAAAGAAATCCTGACCATGTCCATACAACGCGCACACGAGTTGCTGCAACAAGGCAAGCGCATCTTTACGACACCCGCATTGGATTTTTTCCTTGCGAACCAAGTTGACAAAACCTTCATGGCACAACATCCCGAATGGGTTGAGCACTTCATAAACCTTGACGACAGCGATATGGAATGTGCCCTGAAGCAATGGACAAAGTGCGACGACACCGTATTGTCAACCCTGGCAACAGACTACATACAACGACATCTGTACAAAGTCATCATCCTGTCTGATCCCATAACAGAGGCTGAACTGAAAAAATACAGGCAACAACTCGCAACAATGATGAACATCACAGAAAGCGAAGCGGCATATTTCATCAGGAACAAAGAAGTACATCAAGTCCTGTACTCCACTGCCGACGACCACATCATGATAAGGTTTAAGGATAATTCAGTCAAGGATATCTCAAGCATTTCCGAATTATTAGGTTCAGAAATGGTGGATAACGTGTGCCGCCGAAATTTCCTTTTTGTACAAAGAGAATATTATTCCAAACTTTTCACATAGTTAATTTCCTCCTAAATCTACGTTTATCTCAGTATTTTTTGCGATATTTGCATGATAAAACAACAACGATGGACTTTACAGCAAAACAAATTGCACAATATATCGACGGTGTAGTTGAAGGCGACGAGAACGCTTGCGTCAATACTTTTGCCAAAATAGAAGAAGGCAAACCCGGAGCCATTACATTCCTGGCAAATGCCAAATATGAGCACTATATATACGACACAGAAGCCAGCATTGTATTGGTAAACCAAGACTTCAAGCCCTCACAACCTGTAAAAGCAACGCTTATCAGAGTGCCGAACGCCTATGAATGCATCGCCAAACTATTGACAATCTACGAGCAGAGCCAGAAGACAAAAAGCGGAATACATCCGCAAGCATGCATAGCCCCTACAGCAAAAATAGGGAAAAACTGCTACATAGGTCCTTTTGCTTACATTGACGAAAACGCCACAGTGGGCGACAACACGCAGATATATGCCAACTGTGTCATAGGCGAAAATGTCACCATAGGCGACAACTGTCTGCTCTACCCTAATGTAACGATATACAAAGACTGCAAGATAGGCAACCGCGTCACACTGCATGCAGGTGTCGTCATCGGTGCTGACGGCTTCGGCTTCGCGCCGACAACTGACGGATATGAAAAGATTCCGCAGATAGGAATCGTCACCATTGAGGACGACGTTGAACTCGGTGCAAACACTTGTGTGGACCGTTCAACCATGGGCACAACACTCATAAAGAAAGGTGTCAAACTGGACAACCTGATTCAAATTGGGCACAATGTCGTGGTAGGAGAAAACACCGTCATGAGTGCACAATGCGGTGTCGCCGGCTCAACAAAGATAGGGCAATGGTGCATGTTCGGCGGTCAAGTAGGCGTAGCAGGGCATGCCACTATCGCTGACAAAACACAAAGCGGCGCCAAAGCCGGCATCGCCGGTAGCATTATCAAAAGCGGACAGACGGTTATTGGCGTCCCTGCCATCGATGTCAAGAAATTCTCAAAGAGCAATGCGGTCTTCCGCAACTTGCCCGAAATGTACAAGGATTTATATGACTTGAAAAAAGAAATCGAAGAACTCAAAAAGCAACTAAACAAATCATAAATATGTCAAAACAGACAACCCTTAAAGGTAGTTTTTCCCTATGTGGTAAAGGGTTACACACAGGACTTAATCTCACGGTCACTTTTTACCCGGCACCCGAAAACCACGGATATAAAATCAAACGCATTGATTTGGAAAACCAACCCGTCATTGATGCTGTCGCTGACAATGTTATTGACACACAGCGCGGAACAGTCTTAGGAAAAGGTGACGCCCGAATCAGTACAGTTGAACATGCCATGGCGGCTCTATATGCGCACGGCATAGACAACTGCCTCATTGAAGTCAATGGCCCGGAATTTCCAATCCTTGACGGTAGTGCGCTGGAATATGTGAAGAAAATCAAACAAATCGGCATCGAAGAGCAAAAAGCACCTAAAGACTTCTATGTCATACATCATAAGATTGAGGTAAAAGACGACAGCACAGGCTCATGTATCACCATCCTTCCTGATGAACAGTTTTCCATCACATCCATGATTTCCTTTGACGGCACAGTGCTGTCCAGCTCATTCGCTACGCTGGATGACATGACGAAATTTGACAAGGAAATCGCCGCAAGCCGCACTTTTGTTTTCGTCCGCGAGATACAGCCACTGTTGAACGCAGGTCTGATAAAAGGCGGAGACTTGGAAAACGCTATCGTCATCTACGAGAACAAACTGCCGCAAGAGCAACTTGACCAACTGGCTGACCTCATCGGCACCGAGCATCGCAATGCCGAAGATTTAGGATATTTGCAGACAAAACCCCTTGTCTGGAAAAATGAGCCGGCAAGACATAAGTTGCTTGACATTATTGGTGATATGGCCTTGATCGGCAAGCCTATCAAGGGTCGTATCATCGCTACCCGCCCGGGACATACCATCAATAACAAATTCGCACGCCTGATGCGAAAGGAAATACGGCAGCATGAGGTACAAGCACCTATCTATGACCCGAACAAAGCCCCAGTAATGGATATCACGAGAATCAGAGAACTGTTGCCTCACCGCTATCCCATGCAGTTGGTTGACAAAATCACAGAGATAGGCTCTGATTATATCATCGGTGTCAAAAACGTCACCAGCAACGAGCCATTCTTCCAAGGGCATTTCCCGGAAGAACCAGTCATGCCTGGTGTACTGCAGATTGAGGCTATGGCGCAATGTGGCGGGCTACTCGTCTTGAACCAGCTGGAAGAACCCAGCCGATGGAGTACGTATTTCATGAAGATTGACGACGTGAAATTCCGTCAGAAAGTTGTTCCCGGCGACACCATGATTTTCAAGGTTAAGCTATTAGGCCCTGTCCGTCATGGCATTTCTTCAATGAAGGGCTTTGTTTTCGTAGGCGAGAACATTGTCATGGAAGCTACATTTACAGCCCAAATAGTTAAAAACAAGTAAACATCTTATATTTATGAGTAATATTAGTCCATTAGCATTTGTTTCTCCTGACGCCATCATCGGAGAGAACTGCGAAATAGGTCCTTTCTGTTATATTGACAAAGATGTTGTCATCGGAAATGATAATGTTTTTATGAATAGCGTGACTATTCTGTCGGGCGCGCGCATCGGCAACGGCAACATTTTCTTTCCTGGAGCAGTCATCAGCGCCATCCCGCAGGACCTCAAATTCAAGGGAGAAATCACAACGGCTGAAATTGGCGACAACAACAAAATACGCGAGAATGTCACCATCAACCGCGGTACTGCTGCAAAACAAAAAACTGCTATCGGCAGCAACAACCTGCTCATGGAAGGTGTCCACATCGCCCATGATGCGCTTGTGGGCAATGGTTGTATCATCGGCAACACGACTAAAGTGGCAGGAGAGGTTGTTATAGATGACTACGCAATTATTAGCGCATGTGTACTCATACATCAGTTCTGCCATGTCGGCGGATATGTTATGGTAGGTGGAGGAACACGAACCAGTCAGGACATTCCACCCTTCGTCACTGCAGCGCGCGAACCCGTAGCCATGTGCGGACTGAATCTGGTCGGATTAAGGAGACGCGGTTTCACATCTGCCCAAATAAGAACAATACAAGACGTCTACCACATCATCTATGACAAGAGTATCATCATGGCAGACAGACTGAAACTTGTAGAAAGTTCCTTCCCTGATGACCCACACGCAAAATATGTAACCGACTTCGTACAAGCCTCCATTTCTCCAAAGGGAAGAGGCATCATATATTAACTATCATACTATGATTTTCAAAATATTACTTGTTAGCGACGAAGTTGAAAACTTTCAGCGGGAAATCGCCATTGACGCAGATGCGACATTTTTGGACCTAAACAACGCTATCCTCAATGCATGCCATTACAGCGATGACCAAATAACTTGTTTTTATACTTGTAACGAAGACTGGGAACAGGAAGCTCAAATCATTCGCGAAGAGATGGACTCCACATCAGCTGAAGATGATGTCTATCTTATGCATAACACAGCTATAAGAGATTTGCTGAATGACGTCGGTGACAAACTGGTCTTTGTTTTTGACCCCCTCTCAGAAAGGATGTTCTTCCTGAAAGTATCCGAGGTCATTACAGGCAAAGATCTCAAAGAGGCGCAATGCACAAAGTCTGTCGGAAATGCACCAACGCAAATTATTGACTATGACGACGCCCTTAAAGGTCTGAATGTGGACGACACTAACATCATGGATGACGATCAGGACTTTTACGGAACTGACGGATATAATGAGGACGAATTTGATCCGGAAGCTTTTGAAATAGAAGACAATTAAGCACATCGTTCCTCATCCTTACAGACTATGGGGAAAACTCTATTCATTCTTTTAGGACCTACGGCTGTAGGGAAAACCGAACTCAGCATCTCCATTGCGGAGCGGTTAGGTGTCCCCATCATCAATGCGGATTCACGACAGATATATAAAGGTATGCCCATAGGGACTGCCACACCGACCCGTGAGCAGCAAGCCAGAGTAAAACATTATTTTGTAGAGACACTGCCCCTGGAACAAAATTACAGTGCCGCATGCTACGAGAATGATGCATTAGAACTCATTAACCGCCTGTTTGAAAATTCTGACACAGCTTTTATGAGTGGCGGCAGCATGTTGTATATCGATGCCGTGTGCCATGGTATTGATGATATCCCAACTGTAGACGACCTAACCCGCCGGGAATTGGCGGCGCGATTGAAAAACGAAGGACTGGACCAACTGCGTGAGGAACTACGGATAATTGATCCTCCCACCTATAATAAAATAGATTTAAAAAACCCGAGGCGCATTGTCCATGCTCTCGAGATATACTATTGCACAGGCAAGCCCTACTCTACTTTTCTGCGCCACACGAGCAAGCACCGCCCGTTCGATATCATTAAGATAGGTTTGCGGCGGGAGCGGACAGATTTGTTTCACAGGATTAACCAGCGCGTGGACGCCATGATGAATCAAGGCTTATATGACGAAGCACTAAGTCTCTATCCATACAGGACATACAATGCGCTCCAGACTGTTGGATACAATGAGCTGTTCCGAGTCATAGCGGGCGAATGGGAAAAAACTTTCGCAGTAGAAAAGATAAAAAGGAACACACGTGTCTATGCAAAGAAACAAATGACATGGTTTGCTAAAGACCAGGACATCCACTGGTTTCATCCTAATAAAGCTGAAGATATCAAACAATTTATAGCCACTAATTTATCATGACGCCATACATGGCTTTATTTATAATCAAAAGATCAATGAAAACATTAAACAACTCCATACGTCTCATCCAGACAGGCTTCAAGAGATTCATCCGTTGGTACAAGAGCCTATATCAGCACACACCGTGGTATAAAAAAGTGCTTGCGCTCTTCACTACATTTATTGTTCTCGTGACAGCATATGTCTTTGCCGTATACTTTAACCTCTTCTGGCTATTCGGCAAGTCGCCTTCGATTCACAAAATAATGAATCCGGAGATAAGTGAAGCGTCCGAAATCTACACAGCCGACAGTGTCCTGATTGGCAAGTATTTCAGTGAAAACCGCTCGCCTGTCAAGTACGAAGAAGTTGCCCCTGTCTTTTTCACCACGCTGATAGATACTGAGGACGAGCGTTTCTACAGCCATCATGGCATAGATTTCCAAGGCGTCCTCGCCGCAATAAAGGACATGGCTAAAGGCAATGGCCGCGGAGCATCAACCATTACCCAGCAACTGGTAAAAAACATGTTCCGCATCCGTACGCAATACTCCACCGGACTACTCGGCAAGATACCTGGTGTAAAAATCATCATCATGAAGAGCAAGGAGTGGATTGATGCGGTCGGACTGGAGTTCCTGTACAGCAAGAAAGACATCCTTACGATGTATGTCAACACCGTGGACTTCGGTAGCAATGCCTATGGCATCAAGACAGCCGCAAAAACTTATTTCAATACTACGCCCGACAAACTCAAAGTAGAGGAATGTGCCGTGTTGGTGGGATTGCTGAAAGCTACGACCTACTATAACCCTAAACTAAACTATGACAACAGCATAAAAAGGAGAAATGTCGTCCTCAGTAATCTCAGAGCGCACAACCATCTGAGCGAACAAGATTATCAAAAACTGTGTAAACTGCCGATAAACCTTAATTTTAAAGTTGAGAATGTCTATGAAGGGAAGTCTCTCTATTTCAGAGATTATCTGAGGACATATATCAAGAATGAACTGAATCTGGATGCTGACGTCTACTCTGACGGATTGAAAATTTACACCACGCTCAACTCCAAGATGCAAGACTATGCAGAGAATGCTGTCAACAAACAGATGAGAATTATACAACAGCGATTCAACAGCCATTGGGGCAATGTCAACCCATGGCAGGACGAGAACCATATCGAAATCGCTCACTTCATTGAGGACATCGCCATGCGCTTGCCCGTATACAAATATCTGGAAAACAAGTATCACGGCAACAAGGATTCTATAGACTACTATCTGAACAAGCCTCATGAGGTGACGCTCTTCAGCTATGACGGCCCTGTCAAACAGATCATGAGCACAATGGACTCTATCCGGTACATGGTCAAGTTTATGCACACTGGATTTGTCGCTATAGAGCCAGACACAAGGCATGTCAAGGCATGGGTTGGAGACATTGACTTTGATTCATGGAAATATGACAAAGTCACCGCCATGAGACAATCAGGCTCAACCTTCAAACTGTTTGTTTACACTGCAGCCATGAACAAAGGATTGACTCCATGTGACGAACGGGAAGACTCTTACATCGGTATTAAAGTCTTTGACAAGAACAAAAACAAAGAAGTGCTATGGGCACCGCACAATGCCAACGGTTACTTTACAGGCCGCAACATGAGTCTGCGCGCAGCCTTTGCCCAAAGCATCAACAGCATAGCCGTCAAGCTGGGACAAGAAGTAGGTATCCCAAGCATTATTGAGACTGCACATAAAATGGGTGTCAACTCACCTCTGGACAACACCCCGTCGCTGGCTCTGGGGTCGTCAGACGTCTCACTCCTTGAAATGGTCAACGGATATAGCACTGTCGTTGCCGACGGCAAATATCAAAATCCTCTGCTGGTACTGAAGATTATAGACCGCAACGGTAAAGTCATCTATGACGTCAAAAACTCACCTTCTCCCAAGCAGGCTATCCCCTACCGCAGCGCCTTCCTCATGCAAGAGATGCTCAAGGCTGGTATGAAAGAACCCGGCGCGACGTCTATGGCGCTATGGTCATACGTACGTGAGTTTGACAGGACAACAGACTTCGGGGGAAAAACAGGTACGAGCAACAATCACTCTGATGCATGGTACATCGGTGTCACTCCCGGACTGGTTGGCGGTGCATGGGTAGGCGGCGAATATCGTTGCATACACTTCCGCACCGGAGCATTAGGACAAGGCAGCAGGACCGCACTGCCTATCTGGGGCTATTTCATCCAGGACGTGTTAAAAGACAACACCCTGAAAGATAAATATCAACTTAAATTCAAGAAACCTCTTGAACAGATTGATTACGACTGCTACAATTGTCCGCTCTACCAACCGCAAGCAGAGGAAGACTCACTCATTCTGGATTCTATTGAATATTTTGTAGATATCAATGGTGACACCATCACGCGTCACATCATGAAACCTCAGGCTCCCGCTGAAGATACTCCTCCTGCAGAGGAAGAAGCGACAGGCCATAATACACAACAAACAACCTTATAAACAGAGTTCAAGGACAATGCCCCACGCTCACGGGCATCAATACACCTCGTCATAAGGCATTGTCCTTCGCGAATAAATCTCTGTTCCAGCCTATGGAACAAAAGTCCCGCCAGGTGGAATGTACGTTCCGTCACATGGAATGTAAATTCCACGTGACGGAACAGCGTAGTTATCAGCAAGCTGCATCTGATGATACAAGCTTACTGATGCGCAGTTATTCTGAAGGTTGAAAGACGATAAGACAGAATCCTACCCCGTATACAGGTACACTGAAAGCGTAATATAGGGTACAAAAAAAGGCTCTCTTTTTCAAGAGAGCCTTTTTTATGTGATTAAAACGTTTATTCCGTCGGAGTTGTTATCTGGATATTATGATTTGCTATGAACTCTTCAGGTGTAAGCTGGCCTTCAATAATCTTCTTCACCTCAGCCTCACGCTTAACCATCTCTTCTTTCTGTGCACCGTCTTGGAGGTTATAGTACACTGTCTGCAAGTTGTAACCCCACAGAGCTATTTTATCCGGAGCAAGAACCATAGTGTTCTCGAAATAAGGTAAGGCTTTACGATAATAACCACGAGCCTTTGCCATATCCTCATTGTATTTCTTTACATTTGTACGGTCCTGGACAAGCTGGTCCTTAATGCTCATCAACTCATTGACATAAGTACAGCCTAAGTTAAATTGTGCGAAATAGAATTTCGGGTCTATCTCCAAAGCCTTCTTGAAATCAGCACGTGCCTCAGCGTATTTCTTCAGGGTATTCATATACACACAACCGCGTGTATACCAAGAAATTCTGCTGTTAGGACTCTTTGTTATCAACTCGTTCGCCATTTCTTCTGCTTCCTTGGACATCTTATGATCATCATAATATTTTAGCAGATTCTGGCAGTTAGCAACATTGTTGGGCATGTCATGGATGGCCTGCTTTACAGTCTCAACCCATTTAGCAGTATCACCTTTCTCCAGGAAAGCACCCAGCTTCATGACATAGCCGTCACGGAGTGAAGAAGAGTCAGCAATGGCGAAATCAACATATTTCAGAACATTGTCCCAATCCTTATTTTCGTAATACAGCATTGCGGTATAATAACCTATACGATTATAGAATTTCTTATCCTTTTTATAGATTTTTTGGGACTCTTCAGGGGTAAACACAGCGCTCTTAGGTAAATCCATTGCCTTTTTGAAATACTCCAATGCACCTTGCTGGTCTTTCCGGGCATTCTTGAAGCCTGCGCAATAACTGTAGTATTGCAACATACCCTTGATACGTTCTTTGTTACCAGAGTATTTGACCAGTGAGGAATTCTCAAATTTGTTAAGATACTTAACCTTCACCCTACCCTTTGAGTCAGGTGTTTGGTCTATCTCATTACTCTTCAGGAAAGCCTCAATAGCATCGTCAGTAGCCTGAATAAACAATGCTGTATCACACGCTCCGGAATGCAGTTTCTCTATCTCCGCATTAACCATACGGGCATTGATTTCTCCCAGCAAATGATAAGCCAAGGCTTTCTTCTTTGTTTTGGGATTAGCCAGACATTCTTTTATGACAGCAATGGCCTCTTTGAATTTTTCCTCATTATTAGGCGTTTCTTTACTGCCTTCTTCCATTAACTCCTCTGCCTTAAATATCTTCATATCTTGAGCATAGGACACTGAAGCTATCATTAAAGCCACCAGTGAGAAAAGTATTTTTTTCATTTCACTCAAAATTTTGTTAGTTGTTACTTTAATTATTACGCTACAAATATACAAGTTTTTAGTTTATTCTGTAGTGTTTTCAATATTTTCTGCATTTTCCTCCTCTACGGATTCCTCTTCAGGTTCTTCGTGAATGACGCTGCAGACACTGCTGATTTCATCATTACGCTTCATGATGTCAATCAATTTCACGCCTTGCGTAGCACGACCCATAACGCGAATATCAGCGATACTCGTGCGAATAGCCGTACCACTCTTATTGATAATCATGAGATCGCGCTCGTCAATGGCATTGACAATTGCCACTAAGTCACCCGTCTTCTCCGTGATGTTCAATGTCTTTACGCCTTTGCCGCCACGATTGGTTATGCGATAATCTTCTACGGCACTACGTTTGCCGTATCCTTTCTCACTGACAACCAAAACAGTGTCTTTTTGCAAGTCGTATACGCAGACCATTCCAACAACCTCGTCATTTTTACTGTCCAATGTAATACCTCTCACACCTGTAGCTGTGCGACCCATTGTGCGGACAGTGCTTTCATTGAACCGGATAGCGCGACCTTTTCTGTTGGCTATAATGAGTTCATTGCTGCCATTGGTCAACACTACATCAACAACAGAATCATCTTCACGGATATTAATAGCTATCACACCATTGGAGCGTGGACGGGAATAATCTTTCAGGCTGGTTTTCTTGATAATACCGTTCTTCGTGCAGAATACAACATTATGAGTTGCACAGAACTCCGGGTCTGCCAGTTTACGAATATTCAAGCAAACACTTACCGCATCATCTGAGTCCAAATTCAAAACATTTTGAATGGCACGGCCTTTTGTGTTGCGCGCACCTTCAGGGATGTCATATACCTTCAGCCAATAACAACGGCCTTTCTTGGTAAAGAACAACATTGTGTTGTGCATCTCCGCAGGATAGATATTCTCAATGAAATCCTGATCACGCGTACTGCTTAACTTGCTGCCGACTCCACCTCTGCCTTGCGCGCGGAACTCAGCAAGTGGCGTGCGTTTGATATAGCCGGCATGACTCAGAGTAATCACTACTGGATCATTTGCATAGAAGTCCTCTGGATTAAAATCATCACCGCCGCCGGGAATAATCTCACTACGACGTTCATCTGACCACTTGTTCTTCACTTCCAGCAATTCTTCTTCAATGACTTGCTTGCAAACATCATCATCATTCAATATCTGATTGTACCAGTCTATCTTTCTCTGCAACTCATTGTATTCATCGTGCAGTTTATCCTGCATCAGGCCCGTCAACTGGCTCAGGCGCATATCAACTATCGCCTTCGCCTGCACCTCGTCAAACTCAAAGCGCTTCATCAATGCCTCTTGCGCTGACTGGGGTGTCTTAGATGCACGAATCATATGCACAACCTCGTCAATGTTGTCACTGGCAACAATCAAAGCGTCCAAGATGTGCTGTCTGTCCTGTGCTTTCTTCAAATCGAACTTCGTGCGGCGAATCACCACTTCATGACGATGTACTATGAAATTACTGATACAATCTTTTAATGTCAGCAGTTTAGGACGTCCGTGAACCAATGCAATGCAATTGACACTGAAACTTGACTGCAATGCCGTCATCTTAAACAATTTGTTCAGAACAACATTAGCGTTTGCATCACGCTTCACGTCAATCACGATGCGCATTCCCTCACGGTCAGACTCGTCATTAACATTACTGATTCCCTCAATACGCTTTTCAACCACCAAGTGAGCAATATCCTTAATCAGTTCTGCCTTGTTGACACCATAAGGTATTTCGCTTACTATAATAGCCTGATGCCCTGAAGGCGTTTCTTCTATCTCCGCACGAGAGCGCAATATGATGCGGCCACGACCTGTCTCATACGCCTCTTTTACACCATGCAAACCATATATATAAGCTCCAGTCGGGAAATCAGGTGCCTTGACATAACGCATCAAACCCTCGACATCGATATCATTGTCATGCAGATAAGCAATGCTGGCATCTATCACTTCACCGAGGTTATGTGTAGGTATGTTAGTTGCCATACCGACCGCTATACCACTGCCACCGTTAACGAGCAGGTTGGGTATTCTCGTCGGCAAGACACTTGGTTCGAGCTCATCATTAGAGAAGTTCGGTACCATGTCAACAGTGTCTTTTTCTATATCCTGCATCATCGCCTCGCCGAGCAATGTCAGGCGGGCTTCCGTATAACGCATAGCCGCAGGTGAATCGCCGTCAACACTGCCAAAGTTTCCCTGACCGTCCACTAAAGTGTAACGCAAAGACCAGTCTTGCGCCATTCGTACCAACGCACCGTAAACAGAAGAGTCGCCATGAGGATGATACTTACCGAGTACCTCACCGACAATACGCGCACTCTTTTTATATGGCTGACTATGAACATTGTTCAGCCTCATCATTCCATAGAGGATACGACGATGCACAGGCTTAAATCCGTCACGCACATCGGGCAAGGCACGTGCCACGATAACGGACATTGAATAGTCAATATAGGCGGTTTTCATTTCCTCGCCTAAATCAACCTTGATAATTTTATCTTCTAATGCCATTCTTTGTGAAATTACTATGTTTTAATTTTACTCAAAGTTACCACTTTAGATTGAATTATGCAACCTAAAACCGCCAGATTTTTTCCACGATTCCCGTTTTTTAGTTATTTTTAAGCCTTTTCAGCCTTTCCGGCTCACTTACCGACAGGGGGTCGGCATCAAACATACGAACTGTTATACAGCAAAAAAGCCAGCCGGCGATGAACCCACAAACTTACACTTGTGATAACAAAGACTTACACCGGCACACGTGTCCCGGCGTAAGGGCGAATTGACAAGCCGTCTGTGTTTTATTGGAAATAGAGTGTATAAAGACAGCCGTCGGCAGAAGGGAAGATAATCTGTCCTTTATACTTCATACATGCATAAGGCTCCATGTCTATACCTGAAGCAGCGAGGGGCACTTCGCTAAGTGTCTTTTGGTTGTCAATGTCTATGACGTAAAGTCTGGGCTCGCCCGCAGCACTGAGTGTCAGGTATAATTTTGACGAGTTGATAAACATACCGTTGATTTCCTTGTTCTGGAGAAATGCTCCTGTAAGGTCTTTCACGATGAAGAACTTTGACGGATTGCCCAATGTCACCTCTGTTTTAGACAAATCGGCAGGAGCGAATCTTGACACGCGTACTTGAGCGGCATCACTCGTATTATAAGAACACACTATGAAATCACCCGTCAGAGGATCAACTGTCAGCCTGCATTCATACAAGCCGTTGGATGACGTGGTTGCCGGCAACAATATGGTCTGTACTGGCTGCACTGTAAAAGATATCACGGCAAGACCTTTGGAGTCCAACTGAGGTATTATACGCAGGACACTCACAATGAACTGTCCGTCAGTGTTGGCGCGCTGGCTGACATACAACAGCGGGAATACGTCGGCATCGTCATATTTAAGTTTACCGAAAGCCGCATGACTGCAGCTGTAGATTGCCTGTCCAGAGGCATCAGTTTCTGTATGCGAAGTAAGGCTGCATGTGCTTACAAGTTTTTTTGATCTCAGGTCGTACAGACTGATAGCTGACAGTTTTTCCTGAATAAAAAAGACGCAACCGTTATATACCGCCGAGCTTTTAGCCAGCGGCAAAGAGGAATGTGTCTTTCCTATTCCGAATTCATTTGCCAATCCTATTTTAGTTCCGGCGTAGTCATATGCCTTTAATTTCGCCGGGATTTTGCCAATCTCCACATCGGTATACACATAAACCGTGTCGGAGTGAAACATGGACTCCTTCAGGGTATCCACATCTGCTATGGTTACAGAGTCTAAATTGGACGTTGAGAACCCAATGCGGGATTTGTTAGTTTTTCTAATAAGGAAGGCTCTCTGGGCACTTATATAGCATGTGTCGGCAATAAGGAGCAATGCAATTATTGATAGTATTTTTTTCATATCTGCAATTTTTTCATCCTACTCAAAATAGAATTTATATATCGGACTGCCATTACATGACATCATAATGTCATTACCATACCTGAAGAATCCCTCAGGTTCGATGGGGAAGCCATCGCCAAGGAGGTCAATGTCGTTAATCAATTTACGGTTTTTCAGGTCTACAATACGAAGATAGATGAAATTACAGGAAGGATAGCCCTGAGAGATGTAGAGTTTGTTATTCCAGATAAAACCGCCCTGCATATTCATAGCACTGATATTTTTAGTGCTGTTCAACTCGAATATTTCATAAGAGTCCAATATATCCGCATCGTTCAGATAAACCTCTTCAGCGGACAGCTTTACCGGGGCAAACTTACTAATACGGCAATTCAGATAATTGCTTGCTGATGTTGTATTATTGCGTGAATATGTATAGCAATATCCTGTCTGCGGGTCTATGGTGAAATTAGCATTACCCATGGCATTGCTGAAGGTGGACTTAGGAAGATAGATTGTTTGTACTTGCTCCATCTTCAGTATATTGTATTCTGTTCCGGCGGAATTCATCGTCGGGAGCAGGCGGAAGACAGTCACGAAACAGCGTCCGGTAGAACTGGGAGCGCGCTGGCTGATATAGAGCAACGGAAACGGGTCGCTCTCGTCATATTTGAATGTGCCGAACGTGCTCTGATTGCAATGGTAAAGCACCGATGAAGACGAAGCGCTGACCGTCTCGTTATGAGCGGTCATGTTGCATATCGCCACTACGCGCTTTGTCTGCAAATTATACATATATACCGTTGCCAATTTATCTTTCACAAGGAAAAGATATTTGCCATAAGCAGCGGAGCTCTGGTGAGAATAGCTGTTGTCGGAATATACCTCATAGGCATATTTACTGGCGCCTTCCAATGCGATGTGGTCTCCGGTATAGGCAACAGGGACAATGTCTTTGGGAAAGTTCAGATCCGTTGTATCGTTAACTGCTATAGTCACTTCATCAGACCAATAGCTTTTCTTGATGACGCTTGTTTCCAGCGTAAAGACGATTGAGTCAATCTCACTGTTTCTTATCGCTACAGTTTTCCCGTTATTGCGATGAAATACCATGGCTTTCTCTTGAGCTGCAATCAGGACTGGCATGCTCATAAAAAGGATAATTGCCAGGATACATTTTTTTATATACATTTCAGATGTTGTTTATTGTTGCAAAGTTATTAAAAATATCATATCTTTTTCCTCCTTTTTTAGCTTTTTCGTGCTATGCCACTGGTTTCAAAAGGATTTGAGGGACTACTTCCCCTCAGGCATTATTTTTCTTGTTATTCGTATCCCTGAGATGAGCTGCAAATTAACGACACACGGCTCTACCGTATTCAACGGCATAGACAAACGGTTTCCCGTCAATTTACGTCTTGCCATCAGCCTGCCGTCAATAGCATAGACTGCAACCTCGTCAATGGATTCCCTACATTCAATATCTAAACAGCTGTTGCGTAATGTTATCCTGGCTTCATCACCTACGGTGGTTGTACGGATTCCGGTCGGTACTTTCAACTGAAGAGGCATCCAGGTCCATGTCTTCTGCGCTTTAGCGTCAGGGATGGTTTCCGTCGCGATGCCTTCTGCTGTGGCGTCATACAGCACTATGTTTACGCGCATATCATTTGAAGGGGGCCCGGCAAGTTGCATATCTTCCCAGGGTATAGCAAGCTCCATTATGTAGTAACCTATGTATCTCTTTACGGCCAGATGCGCCCCATTGCTGATACTGCTGTCCCAACCGCCTCTGTCGCCACCGGAAAAACGGGACACATTCCCATTGAGTTCACAATAGTAGTTGTATGAGGTTTTCATGGGCCTGACAGCTACTGCTCCGGCAGTTTCGACATAAAGGCGCACTCCGTCAACATTGGATCCTTCCGCCTGTTGGGTGTTATCTGCGGCACGACAGAAGAAATACAAGGAGTCACTGTCATATGCGAAATCCATAGCGACTTCATGCCCTAACCCAGAGCCCATTTTTACCTGATTATGGTTGGTCGTGAAGTAATGGTCGTTAAACCTTTGTTTGCCGTCAACGACAGGAGTACTGTAATTTGCCGTAAACTGCGTCATTGCCAGACCGGTGACCATCTTGATTGTCCCATTAATACTGGCCACTGCTAAAATCGTACCGTCTTTCAAGACACAGAGCGAGTTCCACAAAGCCTGCTGGTCTGCCTGCAAGATGAAAGGGCGCGTCATTGATTTGAAATTCTTCGCATCTTTATCTCCGACATAGGCATACATTGTGCGTTTGTCGCCATTGTTGAGCGCAGACTGATGTGACAGTACTGTTTCGCCACTTGTCAGTTTGCGCAGATAAGGCGCACCACCTTTTGCCAAAGCGCAGAAGTCATAGTCAGGGGCCGCCAGACGGTTACCGCTGTTCGCATCAACCCAGTAGTTGTTCCAATTGGTCTCCAACAGGCACCTCACCGTTGCCGGCACAAAATCGCCGTAGCCGCATCCATTGTCTTCTATAGCGACGACAATTGTTGAATTATCTTGCAGGAGTATAGGCACGGGCATACCGTCACGGTGTCCCTTGCGATAACTGACAATTTGAGCTGAGGTCCATGTCTTTCCCCTGTCAAGCGAACGGCACATGGAAATCTGTTGCTCGTTACTGGAAGTATAAGGACCCTCGTCAGAAAAATACAACTGCACCTCTCCCGACGGCAACTCCAACATAGAGGGCTCCCAACAACCGTCGGAGAAGGTGTAAGACGCATCATTCACCCATATCTCTTCACTCCAGTTCTTACCGCCGTCAGTGGAGCGCTTGCAACGGATTCCGAACAGGCGGTCCGGACTGTACGGAACAGACGGACGCGGATTGTAGGCTACGATAAGCGTTCCGTCAGACAACTGTATCACGTCTGGTACGCAATTGGGAACATTATTAACATTTTGTACTATCTTGGTCGGAGTCGTCCATGTCTTGCCTTTGTCGCTGCTGAATGAGATTTTGATTCCAGCACCTTCGCAACATGCCATCAGCCTGCCGTCCTGCAGTTCTATAATCCTACTATAAACCCCCGAACTGAAAACTACATAAGGATTGGTTGAATCCCAGAAAAGACGGGAACTGTTATATGGTGCCACTGCAAATATCACACATGCGCACAGTGACATGACAGCTAAAGCAAGTGTTCTTTTGTTTTCCATTAGAAACCACAATATCTTTTAGGCAAAGTTAAGACTTTTTCCGTAGTCACCGGCATCCAGGTGCGGTTAATATACGAAGAAAGTATAGCCTTACCGTATGAAGTTTTCTGTCCCGTCTTGCAGAATGTCCGTCCCTGACAATGGAAGCAACATCCCGACCCATGGAATTTATATTCCACCCAATAGAACTGAAAAGATATCACGACAAATGACTGACGGCAAGACTACTCCTGCGCATCACCATCCTCGACGTAGCTCAGAAATATCACAATAAGGGCGGGCAGAAGAGAAAAACAATAAGGATAAAGGCCAAAAAATAAGAGAGATACCCTTGTGGAGTATCTCTCTTACAAATATCATCTAATTAAACCCTACTTCTCTACAGGTAGGCTGAAGTACCAATTCTTCTCATTAGATAATTTATCAAACAATGACGTATTATACTGAGAGTAGTCATCGGTAACATTGTAGTCACGCCGTGCCACCTTCCATGCAAGCCATTTTGTTCCATCCAAACCGGCTGCTGTTTTGTGACCTGCGATTCTCATAAGATCGATGAAACGGTTGCACTCAAATGCAGTCTCAAGTGCGCATTCGTCAACTATAAAATTCTCGACTGCGTTGATAATTGCATTCTTGTCTGTAACCAGCAAAGTGTCTTCATTGTGGAGACGTGCCTCGCATTCAAGTTGTTGCTCATAAGTCCATCCTTGGGCAATAGCAGAATCTTCGGCAATCTTCTTGGCTACCATTCTTGCGTATGTGTACACTGAGTCATAATGTCCGCCAGTGTCACCGCAACCACGTCCATGGATTCCGTAGCCCTTTTCTACCGGGTCAATATAGTCAAATGTCGGTGAGATCTTGAAGCCGATAGCCTCTGGATAATTCTCAGACTCTTTGATTTCATCTAATGAAACATAGTAGCAGCCACCGTCTTTCTTTTCAGGAGCAACAAACGCTTCAACATTCAACAAGGTACTGTCAACCGTGTAGCCGTCCATGAACCAAAGCGTATCTCTCATGACAAAACCTTCGT
Organism: uncultured Bacteroidales bacterium; assembly: GCA_902766625.1. GTDB lineage: Bacteria > Bacteroidota > Bacteroidia > Bacteroidales > Bacteroidaceae > UBA6382. Next base: position 21,623 of record CACXEH010000128.1, read on the forward strand.
CATCGTACATCAGATTTCCAAACTCATCCTTCTTGTCTACAATAACACCTACGGTATCTGTTGTATAAATGCCGGAGCCTTCTTCCTCTTCGTATGTCTGTGTATAGTATTCATTCATGTCGAAGAAGCCGTATGTAGGCAATGACTGATTGGATAAGCCGTCTTTCAATACGCCGAATGCAAGTTCAGGGAATCCCATGCGGTTGATAGCCTCAGCATAACGTAGCCATACGACAGGATTACGGTACAATGCATAAGAATATGCGTTATTAAATTGATTCGGAAGCAAGTTGCGTGATGACAGCACACTCATCAAACCATTGTTTCTTGATGAAGCAGGAACATACTTGTCAATGATGCGGGAACGCGTTCCATCGGCAAATTCTACCATAGGAGCAGTAGCATACAAACGGGCATCACCTACGCCATCATAAGACTCACTGAAATCAATCAAGGGAGAGTAGTTGTTATACACCTGACTCTGATTCAATGAAATATAACCCTGTGAAGGTAACAGTTGCTGATACTCATTATTAGCCGATACACTGATGTTACTACCTCTTCTGACCGATGTAGTAAATCCGAATACATTCTGGACGGATGTCAGAACCTGTCCGTATTGAGAACTTGTAGCACCGGCAGCAACAACCAATCTTTCTCTTGTATTGTTGCTTGAGAAAGCATCTAACCAGCTGTAACGAGTCAAATCGTAGTATCTGTTATCAGAAGAACCAGCGACTCCGGCTGTCATATAATAACTATTGTTCATATTCGCATTATACGGTGTCGTAAAGCGAATACTATTATTATAGTAAGACTTGTCGAAGAAATGGAAATACATCTCTGCAGCTTTCTGATATTGGTTTTGCATCAAATATGCATCACCTAATATCAATTCTGCAGGGAAGAACATCTGGCAGGTATTGAAACTACCGGAACCAGTAGAAACACTGCTATAGTTAGGCAAGCCTAATGAAGCCTGTATTTCATACGCATTCATTACACCTGACTCCATGAATCTGTCAACAACATTGTCCTTTGATATTGTCACACCCTTTGTCATCAGTTCATTAGCGTCAGCTACACTTGAAATAGGCTCTGTAATATATGGAACTGTACCATAGAGGTTAATCAACTGCAGATATGCCCATGAACGGATGATTACGACTTCAGCATATTCACGCTTCATCTCGGCATAGCCGTTCTTGGTTGAAACAGTATCAGCCTTTGCCAGATAGAAATTACATGAATTGATGATATGATAGTAATCAGCAACATTCAACAATGCATTGCTACCATCCTCAGGATTTTCGAAATTAACAAGTTCCATGATGGAGTCAGTAGTATAGGCGCTTGTTGTAACCAAGTCACTTCTTGTTGCATCAAGAATGATTGTACGCTCTGCAACTTTCTGGACACTCATCAAGATACCAAATGCAGAATACACAGAGTCTTGAGCAAAATTCTCTGAATAACGATCCATATTCGGCTCCAGCATATCGGAACAAGATGTTCCGAAAATGCCAAAACTCAAAATACCAATCAATAGAGCTATAAAAGATTTTTTAGTATTCATTGTGTTTCTTTTTTACAAGTTAATAGTAACACCGAAATTAAAGTTTCTTGACATAGGTATCATGCCAGCATCAACTCCTTGATATAAAATATTATTTGAACAAGAAACTTCTGGATCGGTTCCGAGATATTTAGTCAGAGTTACGACATTGTTTGCCTCGCCCCAGACTGTCAATCCCTGCAACCATGAAAGATTCAACGGTAACTTATAAGTCAGACGTACTTTCTTCAATTTCAAATAAGAGCCATCTTCAATCCAGCGATCGGAGAAACGTTCATTGTTCACCCATTCTGAACTCTGTGTCATTACGGCACGAGGAACACTTGTCGGCTGACCATCGTATGTCCAACGGTTGCATAATGCAGTGGTCTGATTCCACAAATTGTTTCCCTTCTCTAACTGAGAACGCTGATAATTGTAAATGTCATTACCCAAAGAATACTTGAAGATAACATCCAAAGTGAACTGTTTCCAAACTAACTTGGTATAGAAATTACCGTAGATGTCTGGGTTAGGATCTCCAATCTGCACCATGTCGGCTTCTGAAATCCATCCGTCACCATTCTGGTCAATGAAATGAACATCACCGGCCTTGAAGTTGCGATATGGATCACCTGTATAACCTGTAGGATATCTCAAATAACCATATGCACCAGCTGTACTTGCCTGAGCGTCTGTTGTGAATATTCCATCAGTCTTATAGCCATAGAAAACACCCGCAGCTTTGCCAACAGCGGTAAGAACATTGTCAGTACCATAAACAGAAGTTGTGTAACCGTTGATTGTCTTATAGATACCATTACGAGAGCCGTTTGCATCCAAATTATACAATTCAATACCTTCTGTTCTTAATGATTTGATTTCATTATTGTAATGTCCTAATGAGAAACCTGCTTCCCATTTGAAGTTCTTAGTGTTCAATAGGATTGCATTAACATTCAGGTTTACGCCCTTGTTGGTCAAGGAACCATTGTTAGCCCACATAACGGGCAGACCAGTAAGGTAACTTACTTCTTGCAATGACAACAAATTAGATGTCTTACTGAAGAATACGTTAGCGCCCAATGTCAAACGGTTGTCAAACAAACTTGTCTCAAGACCGATGTTGAAGCGACGTGTTGTTTCCCACTGAATGGAGGTGTTGGCAATATTAGCCAGACGTAATGCTGTAGCGCTACTGAAGAATTTGATGTTCTCGAAGTATGTACGCGTAGCGTAGTTGTCAATGTGGTCATTACCTACTTCCTCATAACCGGCAGAAAGTTTCATGTAATTGACCATGTCTGACTTAAACCAAGGTTCAGCAGAAATCAACCATGCTGCTTGTACTGATGGGAAGAGACCCCATTTAACGCCAAACAGTTTCACACCCTCATCTGCATTCTTTCCGAAGCGTGAAGAAGTCTGAGTGGTAACACCAGCATTAAGGAAATAACGGTTCTTGAAATTATAACCGGCATGCAGATAGTATGAGAGTTCCAACCACTTGTCGTTAACACCGCCATAGGTAAGATAAGCCAAATTGTAAGTCAAGTTTGGCATCTTATCATTTTGGTTATTATATCCGCTTAAGTAACTGTCAGAATAGTTAAACGAATTCAAGCGGAAACCAGCGATAGCATTCAGATTGTGAGCACCGAAATTTTTCTTAAATGACAAATATAAATTGTTTGTAATTTCATTCTCGGTACTTGACTGAGACTTAACCGCACTGCGGATGTTACCCATTCCTTCAACAAACTTGCTTGGAGTTCCATCCCAAGGCAGATAATATTTCTCACTTGTACTATTCAGGATATAGCTGAAACGATCACCCAGTGTGAAATATTTATTAATCTCATAGCGAGGATTAAAATTCAGCATGAACTGAGTTTGTTCTTGATAGTTCTTGTTGTCTCCATCACCGTTACGGAGAATCCAATATGGATTTGTTAATGCTTCGGTACCATACGTTGTAGAGAATCTAAAAGGATTGGCATTTGCGGAATATTCCTGACCGGAATAAACCTTAGGATCCAAATAAATTCTATTCATATAAGAAGCATCGTCCCAATAAACAACATAATTATATTTGTTAATCATTGGAGCAACGAGTGTTCCTAATACATTCGGTGAAGAAATATTCGCAGCAGTATAATTCGGCATCCAACCATTATCAAGCACATAATTAGTATTACGGGCATATGAAATATCGAATGACGCAAATACTTTCTCAAACAAATTAATGTCTGTGTTGAATCGGATGTTCAAGCGGTCAAAAGAATTCTTCTTAACTGTAGCATCAGCTGTTGTGTAACCTAATGACAAACCATACAAAGCAACGTCATCACCACCCTGTACATTCACTCTATAGTTTTGGGTGAACGCTGTCTTGTACAAGTCTTTCTGCCAGTCTGTATTATTGTGATACAAATTATAATAAGTATAATTCGGATCCTCATTCATAAATGGCTGTCGGGATATACGATACAACGCCGCAGCGACAGAAGAGCCTCTTGTCGGCTCATATGTTCCTAAAATGCCAGACATATAATTGCGGTATTGATTACCATCCATCACATCAATTGTAGCAGGAGCTGTTTCAAAACCGCCATAGATACGAGCCTGAATTCGTGTAGCACGATTGCGACCACGTTTTGTAGCAATCTCAATCACGCCATTTGCACCTTTAGCACCATAGAATGCTGTACCAGTATTCAAAACCTTGATTGACTCGATATCCTCCGGGTCAAGTGTGCTTAATACATTGTTCAGGAAACCAGTGTGCAAAGTTGTACGCTCATACTGCATATCCCAAATCACGCCGTCAACAACTACTAATGGTTGAGTCGTAGCGTTCAGTGATGAAATACCATTCATAAGCATGTTAGCACCCTGGCCAGGCATTCCGCCGCGTGAGATAGTACGGATATTACCTTCAAGGAGGTTTTCAATCTCAGTCTCCGGAGTAATAGAAGACGGATCTTTGATGTTTACCTGCTTGTTAGTAAATATATCGGTTCCATTCTTATAGAAGGAAGAGAATGCAGAACTGTACAGTTTCGTTACCTGATTCTTCTTCTGTATCGCAATTTGAACAGAATTATAGTCAGGAGAAGAAATAAACAAAGATGTTGCGAAAACAGGTACAGAGAATTTATAGCATCCGTCTTCTTCTGTCATAGTAGAGTAACGGGCATCATCTAATGTTTCTACACGAACACCACTGATAGGCTTCTTTGTTACAGCATCTACAATCTGCCCACTAACTTCTTTCATCTCATATTTAGGAAGGCTGGCTGCTTTGCGTGGCTGTTTCCTGACAACAGCTACTTCCTCTTCCTCTTCTGTCACATCATCTTGAGCATATGAAGACATTACTCCAGTATAGAAAAACATACAGAGAACAACGCCCAAGACCTTAGCCAAAAAATAATTTTTATTTATATGTTTCATTTTTGTCAATTTAAAAAGTTAATTGGCATCATTCATCCTTAGATTTCAAAATAATTTTGTCTATGTAAAGATGTGGTGTCTGCACTCTAGATTGCATTGTTCTAAATTGAGACTGCAACTGGAGAACCGGAGCTGGTCCAGATATGCCATAGTAACAAATCGGGAATTCGTAATCTTCGAACAATAAGATTGTATCCACCTTCGTCTTATCTGTTGTAAATGTTTTTGAAGTCAACTTTGTACCAATTTCAACTTTCGATGCATCGCGTTTACTTGGAGTAAAATCAGAGTTGATTGTCGCCGTGAAAACACTACTCTTCGGATTAGTATTCAAAGAATCTATCATATTTTCAGGAACAGTAACTACATATATGTCGTATCTTCCTGACAAAGTCCCCGTTAAATTAAATGCAACTGTAATTCTTGAGGAAGAGTTGTTTGGCAAGAAATCCACATACCTATTATTACTGATTGATCCTTCCACATACGGATTACGTATTGCATCCGTTACAAATATGGTGTTATGAGAAGAATAGTTGGCAGCAAACTGGCCATTCTCCTGAAGATTACTATTGTATTCTGCCTCATATTCCAGATCAAATTTCCAAGAGTTAGGAGACTTGAAGTTGAAATTGTCAGTAATAAATGCGTAACCGTTACTTGCCTCAATAGGATCTTTGCCTTCAGCCAAGTCTCTACAACTTACCAAATCGCCAGTTGCATGCTGATGATATTTGTAATTAGAACGATAGTATGTTTTAGACACCAATGAGTCACAAGTGCGGAAGAATTCTCCCACAGTCTCGACACTGGCTTTTTTAACATCAAAGGCCGGCTGCTCGTCCAAGCTATAGAACATATTGTTTATAACTGCAGAAATAGCGCGTATTTCCTGAAGAGAGTCAGCTGCAATTGTATCTGTCTGGAGAACATTTGCAGATGTTGAAGTTACGTAATAGTATCTGTTTTTGTATTTGTAATGCGGAGTAATCGCCGTCATAGCCTGCTGCCAAGCATTATTTGACGGAAGGATTGCTGCACAGCAAGAGTCCTCATTTTCTGCTATGGTAGGATATATCACATTATAGTCATAGAAAACAGAGTCTACATAGTGAACAACACCGTCAACAACAGAACCGATAACACTTGCATTCTCATTGAAATACACTGTGTCATGATTCTCCACACACTCATATAAACTACTGAGATTATCGTGCATAGCAAGAATCTCACGCAGATTCGGTAAGAAGACAGAAATAGAGTCAATCACGTGAAGAGTACCGTTTGTTGACGGCTTCTCATACTCACTTAATATTTCTCTATCCTGGAAAGTGTTTGGCATAACAGAGTGATCATAATCTGCATATTTATGATTCGACAGCATCACTTTCTGATTCTGAGGGAAACTGCCGGTATAATTGAAATATGCGATATGATTACCCACGAACTGCTGTTCAACAGTTTCATTATCGCCTGCTTCCAATAAGTCAAGCCACTTCTGTGCATCGTATGTCCCGTCTATCGGTGCCCATACTGTGAGAACGTGATCTGACCTTAAAAGTGCATCATATGTCAACGTTGCAGGAATACCGTAATCTTTCTTTGCTACTAAAGTCTTTTGAAGAATCAGCGCAAAATCATCGCATTTCTGAGTAGCAACAAGATTATCCCAAAGCGTACCACTGGCTTCCGTCTGCGTTCCAACGTCAAAATGATCATCGGAGCAGGACGAAATGCTGAAAATTGCCAGGAGACCTAACAATCCTCCTACTAACAAATTATTATATCTAATATTCATAATCTTTATTTTTTTCGACATGTAAAACTTCCAATGACTTACAATTAATTTCTCTCTGAAGTATTATCATCACCCCATGCCGGATTTTGGACAAGTGCAGTGTTCACCTTCATTTCTTCCCTGTAAACAGGATTAAACAAAGAGTTCATCGTAGCCATTTTAGCCTTGATGGCGTTAGATCCACCCGCAAACTTCAACGACAGTATATTCAGGAGTCTTGATGTATCACCTGAACGATATGCCAGACGAACCAGATCAAACCAACGCTTTCCTTCACCGATAAATTCTCTTTGACGCTCTCTTAAGATGTAGTCCATAACTTCAGACTGAGTACCATAAAAGAAGTTAAGCCGGTTAGCCTGAATCGTCGGATTAGAACGTATGAAAATTGCCTTAGTCAGCTGCATAGCTGAAGCCAAATAACTTGCATCAAAACTACTAAGAGCTGCCATTGCCTCAGCTTTCATCAAGATAGGGTCAGAAGCTCTGTATACTATCCAGTTTGCAGCAATGTTATTATGCGGACGTGTGCCTGAGTATGTAAAACATCCTCTTGTCGTCATATCGTCTCTTGTAGAAGCCGCAGAGTTTACAGTTATACCAGAAGCCAAATTCTTCACGATATTGATAGGAATTGTCGTTCCATTCGTAGCAGGGGCGTAATAGAACGTTTGTCCTAAACGGTAGTCTGACTTATAGAATGTAACACCTTCATTTTCAACTTCTGTTGTAGAGACTTCTTCAAACACTGTTGAACGCTGAATTCTCGCACCTGTTATATTGCTGCCAGAAAAACCGCCAAAGAAATAATTGAGCGTTTCGTTGTCGTTTGGAGAATTGCCATATTGAACTTCGAAAATACTCTCATCGGAGTTTTTAGAACCGAATACCTCATTATATGATGTGAATGCTGTAGAACGAGGTTCCATTACAATCAAAGGCAGTTCAGGAGTATTACCGTCGCCTTTTCCGAAATGGTTAACACCTTGTTCATTCATCTTATAATTCATCGCACTGATGACATAATTACAACATTCAATACATTTCGCATAATCATCGCGATACTGATCACCATACACTGCGATAGAATCAGGAGAGGAATTCTTGGATGCTCTCCACAGATAGATATCTGCAAGTAAGGTATAAATAGCATTTCTTGTTATACGTCCATGATTATCTGCATCATTTCCGTAGTTAGTCATACCATTATCTTTTATTGCCTCCAAGTCATTAATCAAATATGTCAATATCTGCTCTGATGGAACTTGCGGCATCGGGTCTGTTGCACCTACGCTGGTATCGTTTGCGTCAACTGTAAAAGGTACATCGCGAAAAGCTCTTACCAAGTAGAAATAGCTTAATGCGCGCATTGTAACCAATTCAGCCTGTATCGGCAGCCAATCGCCTTCCGAGAAACTGTTATCTTTTGACAACACTTCTGGTCCTTTGGACAATGACAAATTGCAATATCCGATCAGTTTATAAAATGACGCCCAGCTGAACCAGGAATTTATTGGGAGCAAGTTGGCGGTCATCAAATTCACCAAGTTGTCGCTACTTGTATCAGCCAAATCAAAATTATCAGATTTCAATTCTCCCCAAGCAAACATTCTTTCTCCCATAGCATCAGATGCCATCTGTCTGTAGCATGCGAAAAGAACACTTTCCAAGTCTGTTTTATTCTCCCAGAACTGCTCTCCTGTGATCTGATTAGTCGGATAGACTGTCAAGAAATCATCGAATGCACTACAAGAAGACAGCAAACCTACGACAGATATGCATACTGGAAGGATTACCTTTTTATATATATATAATGCTTTCATACTTATTATTTTTTAGAATGTTATATTCAAGCTAAATGTAAAAGAACGAGACCTTGGTGTCTGAGAACTGTCCTTTGCAGGTGAATAGCCACTTGCGGCGTGCTCCGGATCAACACCAGAATACTTCGTGAAGAAGAACAGGTTGTTTGCAGACAGAGAACAAGTCAGATTTCTTATACCCAAATTCTTGATGAGTTTCGGATTGAACTTGTAACTTAACTGCATATACTGTAAACGAATAAAGTCTGAACTTTCTACATAGCGGTCACTTGCCAAAGCATTATAGGATGATACGATTTTACTACTTAATGCTCTTGGTATTTCTGTTATGTCACCATTCTTACGCCATCTCCAGCTAACTGCGCTACTTTGGTTTTTGTTGGTACGCATATCTTCAGCTTTCATACGAGCCATATTGATAATCTTAGCACCGAGACGGATATTGAACGTTGTCTTCAATGTCCAGTTGCCATATTTGAAATCTATACCAAAACCACCATTGAACGTCGGATTTGAGTTACCTAAATAAACAATATCCAATTCGTTGATCTGACCGTCATGGTTGATATCTTCATAAATAGCATCACCACCACTGAACATGTAGTTTTTGCCACCGTAGTTAAAATACATTCTAAGAGGATTACCCTCGCCGTCATAGATAATGTTACCATTTGCATCGCGTGCAACCGGACATGTGGCATTTTCACCTCTTGCGCTTGCAGCGGCTGCGGTATTCTCGCCATACATTGTATTCTTAACATTAGGAGAACCGTCTGAGTTATCGGGGAAATAACCGCTGTGATCGTAGTCATAGCGATAAACACCTAAATAGCGGAATCCGTAAATTGAGTACAGTGCGTTGCCGACTTGTACACGGCTCAGGTAAGTTTCATTTGTATAATCATAGTCTGCGTTCAAACCTGCGAGCACACTGGCATCCATTTTCTTGATGCGGTTGCGGTTTTGAGCAGCGTTGAACTTAAGTTTAACAGAGAATTTACCTGTATTAAAGATAGGCTTGGTGTAAGCATTCAAATCCCAACCATAGTTATCCATTACACCGACGTTCTTGTAATCGAGAGTTGAATAACCTCTTGATGTCGGGATTGAAACATTTTTCTGCAACAAATCAGTTGTGTGTTTGTGATACAGATTGAAGTTGAAACATGCCAAATCCTCGAGGAAATTCAGGTTGAAACCTAAGTTCCATGAGCTTGTCTTCTCCCACTGAACATCTGTCAGACGAAGGTTTGCCGGATAGATTGTTGTATGAGAACCATAGGCATTTCCCTGTGAGTATTTATTGAACATAATAGAGTTCGTTGTCGGACTGTTACCTGTCACACCCCATCCTGGAGCAAATGAGAACATATTAATATATTTTCTCAAAGGACGGAAGAAATACTCATCGCTTATATTCCAACGTGCAGAGATTGCAGGGAAATATCCCCAACGCTTGTCCTTACCGAAGTTAGCAGAACCATCACCACGGATACTTGCATCGAGCACGTACTTGGATTTATATGAATAGTGGAATGCTGCCAACAAGTTAGCGTCATGAGTTTTTGACGTACTTGTTTCACTGTTTCTCAGGTATGCATTCACAGTCGGGTCAGTTATACCGCCAACCAAACCGGAAGAAGACATTGTCTGCGTGTTACTCGTTGATGTCTGAATCTCACCTCTAACTCTACCTGTGAAGTAATGGTCTTTCGGCAATTTAGGAGTGAATATCAACTGATGTATCGTACTGAAAGACAATCTGTGAGTCTCTGTGTTAGAACTCAAGTTGATACCGCTACCATAATTCCATGACTCCGTTGTCAACGAACCGGGATAGTATGCATCGGTACCTGTTGTCTTTGCATTCATGTAAACCTCACCCCTATAGTTGAGTTGTGTCTTATCCTGGTCTTTACCGAGCAACTTGTATTCCAATTGGAACTGAGGAACAATAGTGTAATCGCTGACTTTCTTCCAAGACAGATTCGCTACTGCCACAGGGTTTCCCCAACGTCCGTCATCATCTGTAATCAAGTCGCTCAAATAATAAGATGTATAACCGTCAACCGTTCCTGTCAATCTACTTCCGGATGAACCTACCGGATACATCTTGAAGTATTCGCCTGTATCATAATAAGAGTCAGTTGCGGGATCATATTCCCAACGGTTCACTGCCATATTAGGCATTGCGTGATATGCCTGGGCTAAGATACCTGTGTAGTTCTGATTGTTCTTTGTATAGGTCAAAGAGAAGTTAGAACTGAAAGATATACGGTCAGACACTTTATAATCAAGCACCATACGGGTACTCAAGCGGTCCAAAGACTGTTTAATCACAGTACCTGTCTCATGGTCATAACCGCCAGAGATACGGAACGTTGCCTGGTCACCACCACCGGTTATACTAACATAATATTTATGTGACTGACCAAACTGTGTAACCTCGTCAATCCAGTCAGTGTTTTTATTATAGTTAGCAAAATACATTGTACGGCTGCGGTCATAGTTCAACTCGACCATGTTGGACGTCAAGTCACTCTGTTTCGGATTGAAGTAAGCTTCCTTCAACATCATGGTGTAGCCGTCACCATTGAGCATCTTCATGCCCTCAGGCTGCCAGCTTCCCATGAAATAGTAGTTACCGCTGACGCGTGTGTTACCTTTAGCACCACGACGTGTGGTAATCTCGATAACACCGTTTGCACCTCTGGCACCCCACTCAGCACAAGCTCCTGCATCTTTCTTAACGTCGATACTCTTGATATCCTCAACGTTAATATTCAGCAAGTTTGCGAATTGCTCATTGTTATCCATATCCTGCAAATCCACATCAGTAGACTCGTAGTTATCAAGGATGTGACCATCGACAACGATCAAAGGCTCCTGACTACCGCTAATGGTGGAGACACCACGAACGCGCATACTCATACCTGAACCAAGGTTACCGGAGTTGGCTACAACGTCAAGACCTGCGATTTGTCCCTGCAGAGCCTGGTCGGCCGACTCAAAGGAGAGACCTTGCATTTCATCCATGTCAAGTCTTTGCGTTGCCACAGATACTTCGCGCTCAGGAATGGAAAGACCATTTGAGTGGGTCATCTTCTTACCTGTGACCTTAACCTCCTTAATCGAACGGGTATTGGCCTGAAGTTCAATTTTGAACACTGTCTGCGTGCCAATCTTTCTTTCCCATGGACGATATCCGAAGAAATAGACCTTAAGTGTATTTTCAGGGTTCTTTATTGCGAGGGTAAAGTTACCGCTCATATCGGTTGTCGTTGAAGCCTGGATACGGTTGTTCGCATCGATTTCAATGACATTCGCCATCATAATAGGACCGTCCTTTGCATTCCAAACGTGTCCGGAAATTCTTTTCTGTGCATATGCCAATGAGCAACTGAGGCACAGCATTAAGAATAATAGATACTTTATCTTTTTCATATTATTCATTTTTATTTTATACCATATTTAGCAAGATATCTCTTTGCCGCACCAGCTGTTGCCCAACCAGAATCAAAGCGGAAATTGCCACCTGCATGTTCTTCTTCAAAATCCAAATAGCCATCAATCTGATGTATTGCAGCATATGATGTTGATACAATCTTCCATGCATCAGCTTTTGAAACAGGTTCGCTGGATGTAGGATCTGCCGATGAGTTACAGTCCATATCACAGGCGACGACGTTAAAGTCTTTACCATCAACACCACCGGCAACCAGATTACGAACATTACCGGCCAGGTCGGTTACGATAAGTTTGTGACCGCCAGGACGCTGTATTTTCAGCGAGTAGTTACGGTTTGTCCTAGGATTCATAGCGGATGTCTCGTTATTTGCATCAGCAAAACCGATATTATCTGCAAACACTGACTTGTCCACGAAATGATATCTTACGAAATTGATGATACAGGTACACATAGCCTGTGCAATCTCGCGATATTCTTCCGTAAACGCTGCTTCGTCAAATGTAGAATCCTTCAATGAATCAACATAATATGCTATCGTATCCTTCTTGTCCTGAATGTAAGCTGCGATTGAGTCCCATGTAGGAAGACCTTTCGCAATAGCTTCCTTAACAGCGTCATTTGAAGGAACGAATATGGTATAGTTGTAGTTGTTAAACATTCTCACCAGATAATCCTCACAAGTCTTGTGATAGGAGGTGAAAATGGAATAACGGTCAAGGGCACGTGTCACTGCAGCGTTAGAACCCAGAGAAGATGTATTGATATTATAAGCATCCTTGAGCACTTCATTGTCAACGTTGCAGAGCTCGAAGAACATACGGTAAGGTGAGTTCTCGTCAAAATTGTCTGACATAACCTTGTATATGCTTTTCCTTGAAGCCTGGAGCACCTGATCAATGATATACGTCATACCGTTACCATAACCGTTAGTCTCTCTTGTCTGGTCATAAATTCTTGTGACATTTGCGAATATGCCGCGATCCAGCTGGAATCCACCCTGAACCTTAAACGGCTGTCTGATATTGGTACAACCCGTTACCTTGATAGGAGCACCCTCTCGGGTGATAAACCATTCTTGTCCCGGTGTGATACAATACGGATCAACATCATTGTCATGGATAATAACATGAGAGTCCATAATGTTGGGGAAACGGTTGTACACAATGTCACTGGAAATTGCCTTTGTCATCTGTGTCGTCAACTGGTATGTCACGGGGTCATAACGATAAGCAGTCGCATCGCCCAACTGAGTTCTTGCGTTAAATACCATATTCAATGCATATGGTTGTGTGTAGAGAGCTGTAACAGGATCATAATATTTTGTGAATGCCCTGTCTGACGGCAAGAACAAGGTGAATGTTGAGTTCATAGCCCTCAGGAAGATGGACATAAACGCACCCATCTTCGCATCGGGCGGGTTATCCATATATTTTTCATCACAATATATCGCCCAGTTCATCAACTTCGTAGTATCGTTATAAATTGCCGGAGCTGCCACACAGGCGTAAGTCGCCGGTGTGTAAACCTTATTCATAACGTATACTACACCATTGGATGCCACAAAGGAAGTGTCGATAAGCTGTTTGTACTCATCTACAGTCTCGCAATCAGCGAACATAGGGTCTTTGGCATCATTTTGGATAGCAAGATACTTACTTGGTACAGAAGAAACGAATGATGGTTTCATCAAGTTGTTAACCAAGTGCTGTATCACATCCATCGGAATCTGGTCAACGTTGTATGCCAGATTGTCCAAGGTAATAGGCCACAGCTTAAAATAACGCTCACCGAGGAACTTACCACCACCTTCTGCAAAATAAGTCAGCAGAGCCTGGTCGGTCGGAGCAAACATTGCACCAAAGTCACGAGCCACACCGTTATTATATGATGCACGGTAAGATGACGGATAATACAGGTTCCATCCCGGGTCATATTCCAGATAAGGCATTGTCTTGGTGTTGTTGACGTCGCTTGGAGCATAGTAATTTGTCCTACCGGCGTTAGTGTCAAATGAGTGCGTCCATCTTGAATAGTAGCGTTTCTCAAAGACAGAGTCAACTGCCGGATTCAACTGGGCATAAGCATTTGTCAAATTGCTGTTATAATAAGGTGCACTGAAGCGGTCAAGCATGTGGCTGAAAATATTTGTTATGCCACTGGTGCGAATCTTCTCGCTCATATTGCTCAACGGAACCATCACCTCATCAATCACATTCAGATAACCATTCTGGCAAGTAATATCCTGCTCTACGATCTTACTGCTGTTTACGAAGGCATCACCGGCCGTACGGGTTCTTCCCATAATGACAGCAAAGTCATCGTCGGTTATACCGTTCTGTCCCATCTGACCATCTATCCAGTGAGACAGCATCGGAACGGTAGCGTCAAGTGCCAAATGGATACCACCCTTGCTTTGTTGCTTAAACCGGGCCCATTCGTCCGTTTCTGTAGGATTGTACGTCATCGGAAGAGCAACGTCGTTCCAATTGTAATAGGTAATGGAGTCTGTCGCAGAAGCAGATGTCGTATGCTTCAAAGTAACATTTCTGGTCACATAGGAACCTTCGGCATTTTGACCCGTAGAAGTTGAAGTGCTTGACAGGTTCGGCAACATTTCCAACAGATAAGCGTTGTTCAACATTGCACCATAGAGCAACATTTTCTTCATACTCATAGTCAAATCATCGTAGGACTTGACTCCCCAAGGATTTTTTTGATAGAACCGATTAAACGCCTCATCGTTGGCAACAAACAGGGTTTTACTACCTGTTTTTCCCAAGACTTCCGCATAATCCAAGTCATCAATCAACCTAATTGTATTGGTAAAATTCTCCTTCTCGTTCAAGTAATCATAGATACTTGAACCTAACCAACTTGGGGTTTTATCCGGCAAGTCATAGTCATCTGTACAGGAGTACACCAATCCGCTCATTGACAGCGCACAAACAGCTATTGTCAGTGTTCTGCCCAATTTGATTAAACGGTTTCTCATACACATAATTTTAATTATTATTTTATTTTTTTATTACATATTCGTCTAAAGACAGTATACCTAATGCTACAAAATTAATAAACTTTATCAATTCTAATCAACCACAAGAGTAAAAAAAACTAATATTTATCCTTTTTTAACATTATTTAACAGGATGCACGCCGAGCTGTTTCCTGTAATATGCTGATTATGTTGCAGCTCCTTCCAGGTAACACGTTTAGTTCCGGCAGATGGAATGTAAATTCCAGGAAACGAAACGTATATTCCCCCTCAATGGAACGAACATTCCGCCAGGTGGGATACGTACAATTACGCGTATGTCTGATACTATTATTTATGAATACATTATTATATTATGTCGGAATCGGCTGAAA
>CACXEH010000129.1 GCA_902766625.1 uncultured Bacteroidales bacterium
AGCCGTGCGTGCGTTTTTGTAGCTCGGAGCTGGTCCGTTGTCTGAAGTAAAGACGATAATGGTGTTATCTTTTAATCCCAACGCAGCTATACCGTTGAGCAGGCGGCCTATTTGTCTGTCGTATTCTGCAAGAACGGGTATGAAGTTGACTTTGGCATTCCACATTTTCTTTCCCTTGTCATACTCTTCCTTGGAAGGAACGTAAGGTGTGTGCATGTCGTCAGGCCAAAGATGGATGTAGCAGGGTCTGCCTTTGTTTTCTTTCAAGAAACCGAGGACATTGTCAACAAAATATCTGGTGCGCTCCCAGCGTTTGATGCTGTCTTGATCACTCCATATCCAGTTGGATGCTGTGATGGCAGGGTCGGGCGACGGACTCTCCCATGTTGAGAGGCTTTTGTCGAAGCCGAATTCTGATATCTGAGGCATGTCTGTCACATCGCGTCCGCCTCCCATGTGCCATTTCCCGATGTGGGCGGTGGCATAGCCGGCTTTCTGGAAAGAGCGGGCTATGGCCGGGGCTTCTGCTGACAAGTAGTCATTGCTTTTGCGTTCACGGTTCATCTTTCGGGTATCAAGGTAATTGGTTATGCCCCATTTAGTGGGATACATACCTGTTGTCATGCCTACTCTGGATGGTGAACTGATGGGGCACGCCGTGTAATACTGGGTGAAGCGGATGCCGTCATTGCCTATCCTGTCGATGTTTGGAGTAGGGGTAAATATGCCGCCATAACAACCTATGTCAGAAATGCCCATGTCGTCTGTGTATATGATAATAATGTTGGGCTTTTCTTTGTTGGCGGCTGGACAAGCAAGGGCTAATGTACCTAATAGCGGAACAATGTTGCGATGGTTAAGGGAGTTCATGTCTTGTCTGTAATGTAATTTGTATATGTTACAAAGATAATCAAATATAATTAGTACGGACATGATAACAATAACTTGTTATTCATTTTTTTTGGTTTACAGTAAATATTTATTATTTGTGCGTTTTATTTTGTTGCCGGTTCTCTTGTGTACGGATTATTAATAAATCAGAAGAGATTGGGACGGCATGAAGGTGTTGTTTGTTAAAAAATCATTCCGAAGGGTTGATGTTAGAGCAAATATGCGTAAATTTACATTCTAAAAAAATATAGCGATGACAAGAAAGGAAGAGTTGAAAGCAAAGATACTGGAACTGACACGTGAGTATTACAAAGAGGCGCATGGTAAACCTCAGGAGTTTGTGGCTGGAAAGACCAGGGTAAATTACGGTGGCAGGTTCTTTGATGACAGCGAGATGGTGAATCTCGTGGATGCCTCATTGGATTTCTGGCTTACTGCCGGGCCATGGGCACACAAGTTTGAGACACGCTTTGCGCAATGGCTCGGTGTGAAATATTGTTCTTTGTGTAACTCCGGTTCATCGGCAAACCTGCTTGCTTTCAGCGCACTGACGGCTCACGAACTGGGAGAGCGTGCTGTCAAACGGGGTGACGAGGTCATCACCGTGGCGGCAGGTTTCCCGACAACGGTGGCGCCGATAATGCAGATGGGCGCCGTGCCTGTATTTGTTGACATGGACATAGAACAATCCAATATAGACACAACCCAACTCGAACAGGCTTATTCCTCCAAGACAAAGGCGGTCTTTGTGGCTCATTCTCTCGGTAATCCGTTTGACTTGCAGGCGGTTGTAAGTTTCTGTAGGACTCACGGTCTGTGGCTTATTGAGGATAACTGTGATGCACTCGGTTCGGAGTATCTGATTGACGGTGAATGGCGGAAGACAGGTACAATAGGCGACATAGGCACGTCATCGTTTTATCCTCCGCATCATATGACAATGGGCGAGGGCGGCGCTGTTTATACCAATAATCCCGAACTTCACAAGTATGTCAACAGTTTTAGGGACTGGGGACGCGACTGCTGGTGCGTGGGCGGTGTGGACAATACGTGCGGATGCCGTTTCACGGGACATTTCGGACAGCTGCCCGCAGGCTATGATCACAAGTATGTTTATAGTCACATGGGCTACAATTTGAAGGCTACTGACATGCAGGCTGCGATAGGTTGTGCCCAACTTGAGAAACTGGATGAGATTGTGAGGCGACGCAGGGAGAATTTTGAGTTTATGCATAAAGCCCTTGAGGGTGTTGACGGCCTTATTCTACCGCAGGCGCAGAAGAACAGTCGGCCCAGCTGGTTTGGCTTTTTTATCACAGTTAAGGATGATGCTGGTTTTACACGCACCGAACTGACGACTTATCTTGAGGACCACAAAGTGCAGACGCGCAACCTCTTTGCAGGTAATCTGCTCAGACATCCTGCCTTTGAGCCCTATGAGGAGGGTAGGGATTATCGTGTCGTTGGTGACCTGCACGTTACAGATATGATTATGAACAACAGTTTCTGGCTTGGTGTATATCCCGGTATGACAAAGGAGAAACTGCAGTATATGGCAGACACGATTAAGGCATTTGTGACTGCAAGATAATTTTCATTACAAGATAAAAACAAACTTATCTACGAGACAGAATAAATTATTTTGTCGCGTAGAAATCGGTTTTGTATTGAGGATAAAAAAGTTTGCCTGTCTGTTCAGATATTGACGGTTATTTTGATGCAAAAAAAACGTCACCCCTGAAGAATAACATCCTCAGGGGTGACGCACATATCTTTTGCAGACGGTTACATCTCAATGATGTATGTTCCGCTTTGGTATTCTTTAGAAGTAGTCTTGCCCGGAAGGGTAACGGTTGCGGTAGCCCCTTCGGGGATAGTGAATCGCCAGGTCCACTTGTCACCGTTGTACTTCCACTCGCTCCTGATAAGTCCGGCAGCAGATTTGTACTCAGCCTTGACGAAGCCCAGTCTCTTGTCGGGAACAGGTTTCATGATGATGTGTTTGAAACCGGGCGATGCTACATCAGCAGCGATGCCTGCCACTGTCTCCCAAATCCATTCACAAACGCATCCGTAAGCGTAGTGGTTGAAGCTGTTCATGCCTTTTGGTCCCATGCCTTTCTCAATCATGTAACTGTTCCAACGCTCCCACATTGTTGTTGCGCCGTTGTCAACAGAATATAGCCAGCTGGGGTTCTTGTGCTGGAACAACAACTCGTAGGCGATGTCAGCCATACCATTGTTGGTCAGCGTCTCCATTAGGATGGAGGTGCCAAGGAAACCTGTTTGCAGGCAGTTGCCGTGTTGCTTGAAGTTTTCGCGCAGGCGGGCAATCATTTTTGATTTGATGTCGCCGTCATAGAGGTTGTTCTTCAGTGCAAATAGTGCCGGGGTCTGCATTGTGTTCAGAATCTCAACCTTGAAATCGCCATTCTCCTTGAAGAAAGTCTCTTTCAGGTATTTTCTTGCTTCGTTTGCCATAGCCAGATATTTGGTGTTATCGCGATGAGAAGCCTTTGCCATGTCTGCCATCATGTTAGCATCAATCAACCAGTAAGATGCACTCAGATAGTTCCAATAGGAGACAGCTTCGGGTTTAGGCTTGCCGTCTTTATTGAAAGCTAATTTCTCGCGAGACTCCAGCGGTTCGTAACTGAGCCAGTCAGCCCACTGGTAGTTCCTGTTCTCTTCGACTAATGCCTCATGATTATATTTGGTCTCGTTGACGTGATTGATAAAGCGCTCCATCGCATCCCAGTTCTCGTCAATAATCTTTGTGTCGGCAAACTGTTTCCATACAGTCCATGGTGTAATGATACCAGCATCAGCCCATCCAAGACGCATCATGTTTTCACCATACTGGGCAGTTGGGGCAACGCCGGGGAACCCGCCGGTTGAACTTTGTGAGTCACGCATATCGCGCATCCATTTGTGGAAGAAACTGTCGGTATTGGCAAAGAAAGTGCCTGTTTCAGTGAACACTTGTGTGTCAGCGGTCCATCCGAGGCGTTCGTTGCGTTGAGGACAGTCGGTTGTTACTGACAGATAATTGGAACGCTGCCCCCAAAGAGTATTGGATATAAGTTTGTTGATATCATTATTTCCTGTTGTGATGGTACCTGTCTCAAGTTGTTTTGAGATGGATGTGACAGGAACGGAAGTCAAGGATTTGATGCGTACCTCGTTGGTTGCCGTGATAGAAACATAGCGATAACCAAAGAAAGTGCAGTGGGGACGGTAAGAGGCATAACCCTTATTGGCGGCAAAAGTATACAGAAGCTTTATACCAATGTCGGGAACACGGAGGTTAAGGCGGTGACAGCTTCCCTCGGGACCGTCCATACCACGGCTCTTTGCACCATTGCCGTCGTTAAGTATTTCAGATGGCAGGCATTCCAAAACAGTTCCGGCTTTAGCACTGAACACGAAAGAAGGTACTGCGGCACTGTTCTGTCCGAAATCCACGACCAATGTTTCACCTGGACGTACAACCATCTCAGCGTTATCCTTATATTCCCGTAAGATATTAACTTTTCCGTAAGCGTCATTGCTTGCACCTGTGACATCTTTCCATATGTATGCTTTCTGTGGTTTAAGCGTCAAATCTTCTCTGTAATAGATTTCCGCACCCTCAGAAGGCAGAATCTCACCGTTAAATTCAGTGTTAATCTCTGGTGTGGAGAGCTTGTACAATGTTTCGTACCCAGACTTTATACGCGCATCATACTCCTCACCGTCAAAGATTGAGGCGTGTTGCACAGGACCGGCAATACCTGCTTTCCAGTCAGTTTGATTTGTACCATAAAGTTTCTTCGTTCCGTCGGCAAATGTCACTTCCAGAACACTGCGGAAGGCGCATTTCTTGCCTATCATGCCATTTGTGCCATTAGGGGTGATAATTTTATCTGCCCACCATCCCGGTGTTACTTGTGCGGAGAAAATGTTCTTTGCACCGGCTGTTTTGTTTAACGCTTCCGTGACATCGTAGGTAAATGAGCGTTTTGTCTTTGCGTAATGGGTAAAGCCGGGTTTTAGAATTTCTTCTCCGACAATTTTGCCGTTGACATATAATTCGTACACGCCGAGACCTGTTGTCATCCATTTAGCCGAAACTACCTTCTTCTCATTTTTTAAGATGCTTGCAAAATAATTTGCACCATCGGCAGAACGGCTTTTAGTAGTAATTGTCTCAGTAACGACCTTCGCGTCTTTTGCCGAAAGCCAAACCGATTTCTTCCACGCCTCATTGTCTAACGCACCAATGCGCTTGCCGACATTTGCTATAGCAAGTGCAGGAATAAGCATCAGCAATAAAGCACATGCTGCTTTTCTGATTAAAAGATTTGTCATATTCTTTGTTTTAATTAATAGATTCATATAAATACACATTATTAGTGTTTATGTCTGATAATGCTATATGTGTCTTTGGCAACCATAAGTTCTTCGTCGGTAGGAATAACTGCAACCGTTACTTTACTATCGTCTGTAGATATAATGGCTTCATTACCAAAAGCTGCCTTGTTTTTCTCCTCGTCGATTTTTATACCCATAAACTCAAGTCCGGCGGTACAGCGCTGACGCATTTCCCATTGGTGCTCACCGACTCCGGCGGTGAAGATGATATAGTCAGCGCCTCCAAGTACGCCCATGTAAGCTGAGATGTATTTTTTTATCCTGTAATTATACATCCTGTTTGCTACGCGAGCCCTACGGTTACCTTCTTGCTCCGCCTTTGCAATTTCAGCCATATCTGACGAGACACCACTCAGTGCGAGCATACCGCTCTCTTTGTTCAGGATGTTGGATGCCTCACGAATACTCAGTTTCTCTTTATCCATAATATAAAGGATAGCGGACGGATCAATGTCGCCTGAACGTGTACCCATAATCAAGCCTTCCAATGGTGTAAGTCCCATAGTTGTGTCAACACATTTGCCTTGTTTTATAGCGGCCAGTGACGCTCCGTTACCGATATGGCAGATAATAACATTCTTTTCCTCCGGATTAAATCCCAAAAATTCGGCAGAACGTGCTAATACATACCGGTGGGAGATACCATGAAAGCCATAGCGGCGAATACCATATTTTTGATAGTACTTGCGTGGTATGGCATACATGTAGGCATGTTCCGGCATTGTTTGGTGGAAAGAAGTATCAAACACTCCTATCTGTGGCATGAATGGCAGTTTCTTGGCAATGGCTTCGATACCAAGCAGACTCGCAGGATTGTGCAACGGTGCCAAATCACTGTATTTTTTCCATTCGTGTAAAACAGATGTCGTCAGTTCAAGGCTTTCTGTAAATGTTCCGCCATGTACGATACGGTGTCCGACAGCATCTATTTCGTCCAAAGTTTTGATTGAACCCAAGTCTCTGTCTGTTAATAGTCGGAACAACAACTCCAAGCCCACTTCGTGGTTGGGAATGTCATGATACACCTTTCGCTCAAACGGTACCTTCAATTTAAGGTGTGCTCTGGGCAAACCTATTCTGACGATGTTGCCGGCTGATAATACGGAATTATCATCCATGTTGTACAGTTTGTACTTGATGGAAGAACTACCGCAGTTTAAGACAAGAATTTTCATATTTGTAACTTTTACTTGATTGTTTTATTTAGCAGCCATAGCTTGATTAGCGGTTATAGCCACCATCTTATAGATGTCATCGACAGAGCATCCGCGACTCAAGTCATTGACTGGTCTTGCGATGCCCTGAAGGATTGGTCCGATTGCTTCTGCACCTCCTAAGCGCTGTACGAGTTTATAGCCAATATTACCGACCTCAAGGTTTGGAACGACCAAGACGTTGGCGTGTCCGGCGATAGTGCTTTCTGGGGCCTTTTTCGTACCGACTGAAGGTACGAGTGCTGCGTCGGCCTGCAATTCTCCGTCAATGGCCAGGTCAGGTGCCATTTCTTTTGCTTTCCGTGTGGCTTCTATGACTTTGTCAACAACCTCATGACAAGCAGATCCTTTTGTAGAGAAACTTAACATTGCCACCCGCGGTTCTATCCCTGTAACAGATTTTGCCGTTTGTGCTGTACATACGGCAATTTGTGCCAATTGGTCAGCGTCAGGCATCGGGGTCACGGCGACGTCTCCCATAACAATAACACCGTTTTCGCCATATTCTTCAGCTTTTGTGATGAGCAACATTGCGCCGCTGACACACGTAATTCCTGGTGCGCATTTGATTATCTGTAACGCTGGTCTCAGTGTCTCTGCCGTTGTACTCAGCGCACCGCTGATTTGTCCGTCAGCATCATTGTTTTTGATGATTAGGCAACCGTAATACAAAGGGTCTAATACTTTTTTCCGAGCGTCTTCTATTGTCATTCCCTTCTTTTTCCTGAGTTCATAGAGCAATTGTGCGTATTGCTCAGTTTTCTCCGATGTGGCAGGGTCAATAATTGTCGCTTTGTCGATGTTGTGTAAATCCCATTCTGTCGCTAATGTTTTAATCTTATTCGGGTTACCGATAAGGATGATGTCGGCAATATCTTCTTTCAGACATTTGTCTGCTGCAGTCAAGGTGCGTTTTTCCATACTCTCAGGTAGGACAATCCGCTGTTTGTTTGCTTTAGCTTTGGCTATGATGTTTTCTATAATATCCATTTATTGTTGTTTTGTTTAGTTCAAATATTTTATTTCCCATTGGTAGTTCCATTGGTCATAATAGAGGTTACCGCCTCTCCATTCAACTTCTCCGCGCTGGAAGTCCACGGTTTCGCTACGCGGGTACTTCTTTTTGGGATATAGTGCCATGCCGTAGTCATCGTTTGCTATCAAACGCCATGAGTCTATGCCACCAAGGAAAAACCATAATTCGTCTTCGTTGTGTGCATATACAGGCATTCCAAACGATTGATCAACAGGAACCCATCCGATACCCTCAAAGTATATTTCACTCCAGTCGTGCAGGTTTGTGGCATTGGGATGGAGCATTAAACCACTCTGGAAGTGCGCTGGAATGCCACATATACGGCACAATGTGATGAACAACAGGCTCACCTGGCCACAATCCCCGTGACGGTTTTTCAAGACATACATCGGTATGTTTTCTATTGTGGAGTATTCTCTGGCTGATGCCCAGGGATAGTTTGCCGTGATATATCTGAAGATTTTTTTTGCTTTTCTCAACGGGTTAGTCTCGCCTTCGGTCAGTTCTGCTGCCAGTTTTCTCAGTTCGGGAGTGAAGATAATGTGCTTCTCCCGTTCTGCGGTGTATTCTTTGTATAGTTTTGTTGTTTTGTCGTATGGTTTTATGTCTTCAGGCTTGAGGTTATACCATGCACCATAGGACACATATTCAAATGTTTCGCTGAAGACTGTGGGCTTGCCCGCTTGTGCAACTTTTTCCATGTATACAGTGGAGTGTTTGTGCTTTATAGGCGCTATCTTCACTTTCTTTTCGCTTGTTGACAGCAGTCTTACATCGGTCTGCCGCGCATTGTCTCTGCGAGGGTATGGCAGCCAGCAACGAATTTTTTCTCCCGCTGGGACGGCATCAGCATCGACGGTCAGGGTGAATGTTACCTGCATTCTCTTTGGTGCTCCGATATGGCTCATACCATTGGCTTCCGCCATAACCTCCGGCATGTTTTTGATAACGGCTTTCTGGCTATTGCTCAGTGATACGCCTTCTTTCAGGTTTTTTATTTCACGGCATTTTTTGTCTATACGGAATAGATTCGGTGCGGCATTCCTAAAATACATGTGTTTCCCGTCGAGGTCCATTCCTTCTAACGCATTTGTTTTTTCCCATGTGGCTATTTGTCTGTCTGTCACATCGGGAATGTATTGTTTAATATACTTGACAACGTCTTCCTTTGTCCTCACGAAGTCGTACTTCAGTCTATGATGTAAGTCTTTTTCCCAACTGTATGGTTCTTGTGCGTGTGTATATCCTACAATAGCTGCAAGAATCAAAATTGTTATAAGGTATCTCATGTTGCTATTGTTGTTTTGTCATAGTTTTATCACGCCGATTCCAGGACGGTCAGGCAGTGTAATTTTTCCTTTTATAACCTTCATACCGTCAAAGCGGTCATTTGCAATGAGCAGATTGCCATCCAAATCAGCGAAATCGACAGCGGGCGACAGCTGTGCTGCAGCTGATGTGGCACAACTTGTTTCCGTCATGCATCCTACCATGACTTTCATTCCCAGCGCGCGAGCAGTGTTCACCATCTTGAACCCTTCGCGCATACCTGTGCATTTCATCAATTTGATATTTATTCCACTGAAGACTCCCTTCATGTCAGCAATATCTTTTAGACGTTGTATGCTCTCGTCAGCAAAGACAGGCAGCGGACTGTGCTCCGTCACCCATGCAATATCATCTATTTGTCCCTTTGGCATGGGTTGTTCAATCATGACGATACCTTTTTCCTTCAGCCATAAAATCATGTCAAGTGCGTGTTGCTTGTCTTTCCACCCTTGATTGGCGTCTATCGCAATAGGCAGGTTGGTCACAGAACGCACGGTTTCTATCATTTCCTTATCATTTTCACGTCCGAGTTTGACTTTCAGTATGTTGAATTTGTCGGCACATTCCAATGTCTTTTGTTTCACCACTTCGGCAGTGTCAATCCCTATGGTAAATGTCGTACTGGGTGCTTTGGCAGGGTTGAGTCCCCACATCCTGTACCATGACTGTCCTGTTATTTTCCCAACGAGGTCATGCAGTGCGATGTCTACGGCTGTTTTTCCTGCTGCATTACCTTCGTCCATTCCATCGATATATGAGAGTATGTCCTCCAACTGCGTAGGGTCTTTGAAGTCGCCAATGATTTTTTGCACACGGCCGAGAAATTCGCACACGCTCTCCGTTGTACCCAGTTCCTTGGCGAGGTAAGGTGGCATTGACGCTTCTCCGTAACCCGTAAGTCCCTCATATTCTATCTCTACCTGCACATCGGGCGTTGTAGTCCTTGAGTAGGTCGCCACGGTAAATACATGGCGTAGTTTCAATTCGTAAGGGAAGTATGTCAGTTTCATTCTCCCGGTACCTCCGTTCCTATGTATGGCTGGCGCGCTGGGCGTCAGGGCTCCTGATGTCTGTGCAGTCCCTATGGCAGCTATTGCTCCCAGGGCTGTTTTTTTTAGAAATTCGCGTCTAGTAGACATATTGTATTATTTATGTTTGTTTAGTCTTTTAGTTGCGTACTGTAATACGGGTTTTTATCTGTGGTGTTAAGTCCAGGCTGCTTATTGATATACGGAAGTATACGCGAGGCAAAGAGCAAACGATTTAGGTTATATTCGTCGTATATGGGACTTGCCGGGTCGAAGCTGTTCTCATGTACATTGCCCAGAGAGTGTATGAAACGTTTGCCGCCTATGTAGAATCCTACATGACTTACACGCTCTTTTCCTGTCTCCTTATTTCTTGAACCGAAGAAGAGTAAGTCGCCTGGTTTCAGTTCAGAAAAATCACCGATTTCAATGCGTTGGCCAGTGTGACACATTTGCGAGGCGTCTCTTGGAATGATGATATCGTGCATATATAACACCGTGCGCACAAAACCGCTGCAGTCTACACCCTTCGGAGAAAAACCTGCCCATAAGTAAGGGATACCTGTCATGCGTCTGCTTGTCTCCAGTATAGCTTCAGCGCTGTTGTCTAAATCTTTACGCCATTGTGATAATTCCTGGCAAATTGCCTTGGAAATATAGCCTCTGCGTCCGTCGGGATATTCCACCATATAGTGCTTTTTCTTCTTTGCCAGCAGTTTCAATCTGTTTCCGGCAACCACATCACTCACGCTTTGTGCGTTTTTCCCGGTAGTTGTGAAAACCTGTCCCCACAGTGCCGTGACAACAACTTTGTCGGCCTTATTCCAGTCCTCAAGTTGCGTTTTGCTGACACGTTCTATGGCGGCATTCTCTACCCAACCCAGATAATTGTCGCATGTCTGCACCTGCAGCCACTTGTCTTTTTGTATAATGCGCACAGGCATACCCATTTGTGCCTGTGTCACGTTTTCAGCTCCGTAGTCAGCAGCAGAGCGCAAGTTGCACACAGAGTTTTTTACAATACCCCAGCATGTTTCTCCCAGACCACTCTCCTGCGGCAGTACTTTCAGACTGGTTAGTATGTTATAACCCTTTGCTTTCAGTGCTGAAAGCAACTCAGTACGCGCCTCATCTGATGTTGTCTGTCCGCCCAGCAATATGTTCTTGCCGTCCACAGTATATGTCGGTTTGAATATGGCAGTTCTACTATCGGGAGCATATTTCTGCTTGATGATATTATGCACATCCGATACTTCGGTCGGCAAATCTGCAGATTGTGCAAGTATCGGTAGTGAAAAGACGAGAAAGATTGTCAGGATAAAGATATATTTATTCATCTCCTTTTGCATTTTATGCAAAGATAGGCAAAAAACACCTAATAAGTCATCATCTTCCTGATAAAAAAGAGTTCCGACACGTTTCTATTTTCGCTTTCGATTGGACGGTTGTTCTCAAGAACATAAAAAAGAGGCAATCCAAATTACAACGGATTGCCTCTTGAGTGTTATCTGTATGTCTAATTATCTTCCCCAGCCACTCTGTGGAGTCTCGTTGATATCCAGATTGTCCGCGCCGGAGAGGTTGCTACTCGTTTCTGTCAAGCTTGTGGTGAGCAATGGATGCTGAAACAGAATCTGTATTTCCCGTATTGCAGGTTTCAAATATGTTTTCTTCATTGTATGGTCCTCCTTATTTGATAATTATTTTTTTACCGTTGTTAATATAGATGCCTTTTTGTGTAGGCTTGTCCTGCAGTTTCATACCGCTGAGCGTATACCATGTGTCTGAATTATCTTCCGTCTTGCTGCTAATGTCAAGAATGCCGGTGACCTTCCCGTCACCAAAGTTGATATTGAAAGTCCTCAGCTGTCGTGAGAGTAGTGGGCTGTCGTTGCCTATTTTGAAGTATGCACGTAGCG
This sequence comes from uncultured Bacteroidales bacterium, assembly GCA_902766625.1. Taxonomy (GTDB): domain Bacteria; phylum Bacteroidota; class Bacteroidia; order Bacteroidales; family Bacteroidaceae; genus UBA6382. Next base: position 11,831 of record CACXEH010000129.1, read on the forward strand.
CCCCTATACCTGCGTCTGCGGTGGGATAGTAGAGCGTGTTCTCGCTGCCCATGAGTAATACGCTCTTGTCTTCGCTGTCGAATGTGGTGCTCTTGTATGTGCCAATGAATCGTACGCGCTCATCGCCAAATTCTCTGTTGTCATAGCTGCGGTCGGTGGCATCGATGGTCACACCGCTGAACACGGGACTTGTGATGTTGTCGCCGCTGGACCACTTGATAATATAAGGTGTGCCAGCCACGAGCTCCGTGACAGCTTCGCCGAAGGTCAGGTTAAGCGTTGTGCTGCTTATGTTAGCCGATGTAAGTGGCCGGGCTATGGCTCCGTTGAGCACGCTGCCACTGATGGTCACGTTAAAGGGCAAGCAGATGGTATTCCACTTGCCGTCCTTGTAGAGTGTGCGACCCGTGAGTGTCACATCTGCCACATAGCCGTCAGCATCGCTGATGGCTATGCTGTTGTCAGCCCTGTCGACCAGAGTGAGAATGGGTGCCATATAATATTTGCCATTGTAAAGGATACCGTTCGTGTAAGCCTTCACCTTGCCGTAGTCTTGCACCAGGTCACCAAGGAATCCGGGTGATATCGTAAAGACATAGGCCTGTGTACCCTGCGCCGTGCCGAGGGTCTGCATGTAGTAGCAGTTAGTGATGGTGGCGTCGGCATCGCGGCTGATGGTCTTCGTGTATCCGTCGTCTGCGGTGGAGACGGTCAGCGTGGTGGGTGCGAAGAGGCTGTTTCTGATG
>CACXEH010000130.1 GCA_902766625.1 uncultured Bacteroidales bacterium
GTTACGACGAAACGTAACATAACCAGACCTTGTATGCCTTGGTCTTGGGCGGCTGACGGGTATTTCAGGTTGCTTGCGATGTAGCTCATCAGTGCGCTTTCACCGCCAGGGAAGATAGGCATCTGATCTACATAACTGAAAACCTTCGTGTCCTCCGCAGGTGTGGAAGAACTTTCTTCAGGGGTCATGTCGGATGCCTTCTGCTCCTCCTCATGGATATCGTGACCATTGTCTTGTGTAGTTGAAGCAGTCTTGCTGTCTGCCTCCTCTGATGCAGCATTGCCGCTGTGCTCTACAGTTCTGCTACTTACTTCCTTTGATGCGATATCATATTCTTCTGATGCAGCAGTAGTTGCGGAGCTGTTGGGGTAGACATCCGCTGTTGTAACTTCGTAGTACTCAGATTGACCAATGTCGGTTACTTTGCCCTTTACGGTAATAATGTCTCCTCGTTCTGCTTGTGTAAGCTTGTCAACTACTTTTTCTCTTGTACTTTTGGGAATGATACATTTAATGGCTTTATCTGCGGATTCCAGATAAAAGTATTTTCCGTCCATGTCTGTCTCTCCTAAGACACCGGTAATCTCAAACCAATTTCCGTAATATTTCTTGCGTGCCTTCATGGCATGCTGATCAAAATCAGAACACATTTCATGCACTGTAGTTTTTTGTGTGCTGATGTTTGTCCGTAGATATTCATCCGATGAGCTTTGCCGTAGGATGAACATTATGGCAATCAGTATGACACAGCATAAAGCAACTAAAAGTAACGATTTTTTTTGCGATTGCCTTTTAGGAGGTGTGAATTCCGTAAACTCAGATTCCGGGAAATCGTCATGTATATACATAATCCTTTTTTATCTATAAGTTATCAGTAACCTTCTGTTATTGTTGTCAGTACTTTACGGTCAGCATTACTGGGTAGTGGTCTGATATGTACTCCACACCATAGTTTTTGCCGTCCAAAACTTGGTATCTCACGGCTGTGGCATTGCGATAGTAGATATGGTCCAGTCGCGTAGGGTTTTTAGTTTTCCCAAATCCGTTGTACGTGGGTTTGTCGTCCGTCGCAGGTGCTTCTTTGCGCCCGTTCTTCAACCAGGTCTCATATACCTTCAGGTCGTCTTCCTCTTGCGTATTCATGTCACCTACAATAAACTGAATAGCTTTTTTCCCGCAGATTTTCTTCATGTAATCCACATTGAGCGCCGCACCCTTGATGCGTGCCTCAAAGCTTCTGACGTCGAGGTGTGTGTTGAAGAAATAGAGTATCTTGCCTGTCTTTTTGTCTTTGAGTTTCACCCACAATGTGGGACGAATGCTGACGGAACCCCAACCCAGAGAACTCTTCTCAGGTGTCTCACTCAGCCAGAAACAGCCCTGATCCAATTTTGTGAAGCGGTCTTTGCGATACATAGTGTATTTGGTGTTGCCGCGACTGTGGAAGACTTCGTCATATTCCGGCAGATTTTCTACGGCGTAGAGTTGCTGTACTTCTTTCATTTCCTGAAAGCCTATGATGTCGGGCTTCTCGGTGTTAATCATATTGATGGTGGCAAACTTGCGATTGTCCCAGTGCTTCAGTCCCGTGTCAGACTTTTCCACCAGTCCGTGGCGGATGTTGTAACTCATAATTTTTAATTCCGTGTTCCCTTTCTTGGCACTTGCGCCACAGACAGCAAGTAAACTCAGTGTGATTAATAAAAGATTTTTCATGTGTATATATTTAGAAATTCAGTGTCAAGGCAATAGGGTAGTGGTCTGATATGTAAGGTGCGCCGTAGTCTTTTGTCAGTGTCTCAAATTTCAGTGCCTGTCCGTTGCGGTAGAAAAAGTAGTCCAGCCAGTGGAAAGTCTTGATTTTTCCAAAGCCGTTAAACGTGTAGTGGTCATCGGTTATGCGGGCAGTCTCTCTTCCGCCTTTCATCCAGTCGTAGAAGGGCTGCAATACCCTGACGGGCTTTCCGTCTTTATGAGTGTCAAAGGCGGTCTGCGGGTTGCAGTTCATGTCGCCTGCTATGACTACGTGGGCATTTTCGCCGGCAATCTCTTTCATTTGCCGGATAAGCAGCTCCACGCCTTCAATGCGGGCAACCTGACCTTTGTGGTCCAGATGCGTGTTGAAATAGTAGAATATGGTCTTTGTCTTTCTGTCTTTCAGTTTTACCCATGATGTGGGGCGCAGGTTATGTGCGTCCCATCCCTTGACCTCCGAGTGGATGTCTTTCTCGTTCAACCAGAAATATCCCCAGTCGAGCAGTTTGCATCTCTTCTTGTTGTATAATATCAACACAGAGCTGCCGGCCGGGATTTCTCCTTTGTCCATTTTGGCATAGACATGGCCATAGTCAGGAAACTGCTCTATGACAAAAGTGGTCTGTGTCGGTCGGGGTTCTTGAAAACCAATAACGGAGGGTTGCTCCTGACGAATCATGTTGACTGTTGCCTCTTTCCTGTTTTTCCAGTCCAATGCGCCCGTGTCTGCCGCAGCACCTTCATAGCGTATGTTGTAAGAGATGAATTTCACCTCACAATCCTTTTTGGCGTAAATGCTGCCCATGAGCAAGAGTGCCATCGTAAGTAACACAAGTATTTTCATAACATAAGCATTTTCTTTTAGCGTATAAAGATACCAATTTTTTTATAACTATAGATTCAAGGCTCAAAAAATAGTTTTGCGGTTTGAAACTTCAATAGACAGGTGGCAGACTGAATCTGTCAAAGCGCTGGTTTGGTTTTTTCTCTCAGCGGGATTTTTTTATCGCGATACCTGAGAACTTTTATCCTCGATTGTGGAAAACTTTTATCGCGATAAAAAATATTTTTCATCGCGATGAAAATCCGCCTATTGCCACAGATACTTGTGGACAGTCTTCGTTTATGCAATTTTATAGTCCCGACACGCCCAGACTAACATCTCCCTCTTTAGCAATCAAATACTAAAATTTAATTACAAAAA
>CACXEH010000131.1 GCA_902766625.1 uncultured Bacteroidales bacterium
CTCGGCCAGACATTTGCAAAAGGCGGAACATGGGAAATTCTGTATCGCATGGACAAAAAACAGTGTGTAACGACCAACACGTCAGGAAAGGCTTCCAACAATGGTACAGCCAAGTTCTTCTCCTCACAACAGTCTGGCGGATGGTCCATGTACTATTATCCAGGCGGTGACAACGGTGGTCTCAAATTTGACTATGTAACCAATGATGGTGAAGCAAACACAACAGCAACAATCAAGCCCGGTATGGAGAAAGCCAATATTCAAACAGGTGAGTTCAACCACATCATTGTAACCGTTGACAAAACAAACTCCACTATGGTCATGTATCTCAACGGTGAGAAGGTAGGTGAAACAAGCAATTACGATATTTTGAACGATTTCCAGTTCCCCAACATCGGCAATCCCCGCATGACAGAAAACATGTGGTTTAGTCTCGGTGCAGACCCTGCAGGCATTGACGCCCCGTCCAACAAAGGTTCAGAGAACTCAAGCCGTTCTTCATTCGTATTTGCGAACATCTACGACAAAGTCCTGACCAGCGATGAAGTTGCCACACGCTATGCCGACGAAACCGTCCAGTACTACACCAACACCAAACCCACTACCGCCAGCGACCTTATCTGGGACGTAGTGGCAGGTCCTGCCGGTAGCGTACGCGACGCATCTCCCTACGGTATTGTTAATGTTGTCGGTACAATGACCACACAATACAATCCTACATTCCACCGCTACGAAGTCGTAAACGAAGCACCCAATTCGGAAAACTTCGCATATCGCTATTATGGTTACGACCAGACCATCACCAGCCGCCTGAACAACAGTATGGCTGTCGAGGTGCTCTGCAAGGCCAACGAATCATTGCCCGCCGCCATCACATCTCCGCTGAGCTTCCAGCAGGATGGCGGAATCGGATTTGAATTCCAGACAACAGGTACCGTGAGATTCAACTACAACGACTACGGCTACAACGCAACATCAGCCGGCGCTTCCAACCTGTCAACATGGACAGATGCTGAATTCCTGAATACCGAATACAACCACTATGTCGTAGTCAGCGACAGGCCCAACAACAAGAGCTACATCTATGTCAACGGCGAACTCGTCAAGGAATATAGCGTGACAACCGAGGGAGTGGACATGGCCAACCAGTCCGTTACCTTCCCGTCTGCTCCCTACCAATGGTTCTGTTTCAATGGTGATACAAAAGGCGGTCTCGCCACCGCATGCGATTATCCCTTCAACGGCAATATCGTAATAGGCCGAGTATGGGGCAAGGCCCTGACCGCTGGAGAAGTTACAGTCCTCTACACAATGGCTGCCAACCCAACAATCATCTTATCTGTATACACCAATAATCTTGCAACGGCCATCTTCCCGTTTGATGCTGTCGTTCCTGCAGGAGCGAAGGCATACATCGTTGACGCCGTCAACGGCACCGTAGCCCATACCGCACTGCTCGCTTCTGAAGGCGAAGTCATTCCTTACGGTACTCCCGTCATCATCAAGGGTGCAACTGGCAACTACACCTTCAAGGCTGCCGACCTCACCACAGCCACCGTCAAGGCCATTCCGGCTGTCAACCTCCTCGAAGGCTCCTATGTAACCACAGAGGTTAAAGCTGGTCAGGTCTACACTCTCTCCTTGCTCGAAGAACAATTTGACATTTCAACTAATAGGAGTATTGCCGCAGATAAGGCATGGCTGCCTGCAAGCGCAATTTCACTCGCTGAGGTATCTAACATCACACTGGACGGCGACATCAACGAGTTCGTCGTAGCCATCAACGGTGTGAAATCTGAAATTGAGAATTCTCCTGTCAAGTGTTTCGAGAATGGCCGCATCGTCATCAAGAAGGCTGGCAAGACTTATTCCGTAGACGGCAAACTGATCAATTAAGCCTATTACAGATATCTATAAATGCCGCCTTGGCCTTATACAAGACCAAGGCGGCATTTGCATTTACTGACATTCAAGAGAATATAAACTTAAGGCTGACGTTTGTCAGCCTTAAGACAAAACATCTGTCCGCGATATCTTCTCCGTTCCATTGGCTGGAATATACATCCTACCCGATGGAACTTATGTTCTATGGGCTGGAACAAAAGACATATCGCGGCAAACTCACGCATATTTCACGGACTATCCATAATTGTTTCGGAAACATTAAAAACAAAAAAAAGTTAACGGCTCTTAATATTTGCCAAGAAACATGTATTTTTGTAGTTTGAAATGATAACAGCGTCTATCGTAACATACAAGCATACATTTGAGGATATCAAGCTCTTAGTCCAGAGTATCATATCCTCACCTATTATCATTTTATACATCATTGACCACTCGCCGGAAAAATGCGTCAGTACACTTCAGGAGGACATTGCCGCCTACCTAACAGAGCAGAATGCCCTGATAAAACTAATATACATCCGGCAAGAAAACAAGGGATATAGCGGTGGGCACAATCTTGCCCTGCAAGACGCCATAAAGCATGGGGCCTCCTATCACCTTGTGGTTAATCCTGACGTCTATTTCGACAGAAAAGTCATCCCTGCCATTTTTACCTACATGGAAGAAAATCCCGACGTGGGACAACTCATGCCAAAAGTGCTCTATGCCACAGGCGAATTGCAGCGCCTGTGCAAACTGATACCCGAGCCCATGGACCTGCTCGGCAGATTCATCCTGCCCAATTTCTTTCTGGAAAGCCGCAACAAAAAATTTGAACTGGCAGATACAGGCTACAAGAAAATAATGAACGTACCGTACCTTTCAGGTTGCTTCATGTTCTTCAGGCTCAGCGCACTGCAAGACGTAGGACTGATGGATGAACACTTTTTCATGTATGCGGAAGACATAGATATAACACGCCGCATACACGAAAAATACAAAACAATATACTACCCCAAAGTATCCATCACACACCTTTTCAACAGGGCCGACCGCCGCAGCATGAAACTGCTTTGCATCCATATCGTCAACATCATCAAGTATTTCAACAAATGGGGCTGGTTCAAAGACGAAAAAAGAGATTTCTACAATAAACAACTAATTAGTGAATTGAAAAAAGGAAAATAACCCCATATCGGTCATCTTCCTTTTTTTATGCACGCAACAGAGTCCGGCATAATGCCGCGCAAAAATGACGGCACGGACATTTTCCGCTGTGCTAATATCCGAAATACAGCAGAGTCCTACAACAATTTCACTATGGCCGCCTCCACATTTTTCATATCTTCAGTCGGCTCGAAACGCGCCACGACATGACCTTTGCGGTCAACGAGGAACTTGGTGAAATTCCATTTTATATCGCTCTTCTTGTCAAACTCAGGGTCTGCCTTGGAAAGCATCTGTTGGAGAATCTTACCTATAGGGTGTTCCAGATTGAAACCTTTGAAACCTTGCTCGGCTTTGAGCCACGTATACAGAGGCAGTTCATCATCGCCGTTGACATTAGATTTCTTAAACTGCGGAAATTTTGTACCGTAATTAAGCTGGCAGAACCGAGTGATTTCCTCGTCGGAGCCGGGAGCCTGTTGACCGAACTGATTGCAAGGAATGTCCAAAATCTCCAAGCCTTTGTCTTTCAAGCGTTCATACATTGCCTCCAACGCCTCGTATTGCGGTGTAAAACCGCAGCGGCTCGCAGTGTTGACAATGAGAAGTACCTTACCCTTATACTGCGCCAGACTTACCTCTTCTCCCTTTTTATCAGGAAGGGTAAAACTATAAACATCGTTGTTTTTGCTCTTATTGCTTTTATTGAGTTTTTTACCATATAATGCCAATGGAGGCGTACTGCTGTATGGAAGACTTGCACCGGCCTGTTGCATCCGCTCAGTGTCAGAGCCTTGGAAACTATTGGGTGCCGTAACACCATTATCTGCAGCCTTTACCACGATGAAGACAGCGCACAATGCCATTAATAAGACGTGACGTAACATAATTGTCCTTATTTAATCAAATGAATAATAAAGTTTTGCGCAAAGATACACAATCTGGGGGAAAACAGTAAAGATGTTACAAATAAAGAAACCTGGCAACCGGAAATAAACTTTCCGTTTGCCAGGTCACCATCCTGCGGAGAGAGGGGGATTCGAACCCCCGAAACGCTTTTGACGTTTACACGCTTTCCAGGCGTGCCTCTTCAACCACTCGAGCATCTCTCCTAAAAAATAGCTACACGCTCTCGCAAGCGATTGCAAAAGTAATACTTTTTATTGAGAAAAGTAATTTTTATTTTTAACTTTGTTACGGCAAATGCATCTTATAAGTGAAAAAAAGATGTTGACGAGGCAGATTCAACATACAGAAAAGGTATTGAATTCATAAAATGGCAGTCAATAAATATAGCGACGATGAGTTGTACAGCATGCTCAAAGACCCTAAAACCAAAGAAAAAGGATTTAAAGCACTGCTGGCGCAATATGGCAGAGGCCTCTATTGGCATATCCGTCGAATCGTTATAGGTCATGATGACACAGAGGATGCGGTGCAGGAAACCAGTATCAACATATGGAAAAATATTGATGCCTTTCGTGGAAATGCCGAACAGCTGAAATCATGGATCTACCGAATCGCCACCAACGAATCGCTGCAAGTGTTGCGCAAGCGGACAACTTTCCTCCAAAGCGTTGACGATCTGGGGGAAGTCCTGACAGAAGAGTTGACAACGGAGAACCCATTAGACTCTGAGGCGACTGAGAGATTGTTCCAAGAAGCTCTCCTAAAACTGCCGACACAACAGCGCATAGCGTTTAATCTACGCTACTATGACGAGATGCCATATGAACAGATTGCAGAAATCACCGGCAAAAAAGTCGGAGTACTTAAGACAAACTATCACTACGCAGTAGACAAAATAAAATCCTATTTAAAAGAACACGCATGAAAAAGACAGACGAAATGAAAACAACAATGCCGTTCAATGAAAACAATGACTACATTGACAATCTATGGATGAGAGCCGCAGAGAAAGCTATTGCGCAAGCTGAAAAGCCGTCCGCAAAAACGCCTATTCTCACCCTGCACCGGCACGTACTAACCGCTGTCGCCACAGCAGCTCTCGTTGTTCTGGTTACGACTATCAGTTGGAAGTTCATCTGCAAACAACTTTCTCCTGATTCATCTCAGCAGGTTGCCGTTGCCTCAGAGAACCCTCTGGACGAGTTCCTTGGAAGTATCTCCGATGAGGAAGCAAAGCAAATTGACTGCTATCAAATCACGACTATATCCGATTACAATTAACTATACACAAATATTACCTATGAAACAAATATTATTATTTTTCACATTTTTCCTTATAGCCATAACCGGCATGGCTGATGAGAAAAAGAATAACTTCAGAGAAAAACTCTTCAATGCCAAACTGTCTGAATTCGCAGTCAAACTGAAAATGTCCCAAGAGCAGATGAGCGACTTCAAGCCCATATACAGACAATACCAGCAAGACATCATGAATTTATGGCGAAAGGACAGGAAGACGACTGGGAAACCGACGACAACTGCTGAGGCCGCGACACACATGAAGAAGCAGCTGGAGAAACAGAAGAAAGCGCAACAGATACGTATTGATTACGTTGACAAATTTGCAAAAGTTCTCACAGCCGAGCAACTGATGCGTCTGTATTACACAGAAGACCAGATTCAGTATAAACTCATGCATCGCATGTCACACTCTTCCAATCCAAACAGGAAATGTCATAATCGGGAACACTTTTCTAAACCGAATAATGACAAATAGGACATAACGCTCATAACTGATTACAGACAGAGAGATTGTCGGAACAAGACTGCAATCATTAATGGCGTCCCGCTACTTTACATACGCTTCAAACCTATGCGTCTGGCGCTGTTCTACTGGTGGTAATTGCATATAATCACCGAAGGTATGCTCCAAATACTCCTTGTAGCCGACCATAGTCTTGTACACCTTCCCCTCAAACTCAATGTCTACAGCGCTTTTTATACTGTCCGCGCTGAAGCAACCTTTCACAGAAGGTCCGACTTCCGTCATATTGCAAACCGTGTTCGTTGGTCGCTTGTGCCATTGAATACTACGCAACCACTTGTTGAGTGTACTTGAAGGCACCGGTATCATTCTGCATACGATGCGCTTGAAAACATGCCAGGGGTTCTTGTCTCTGAAAAGACGCATGCGCTTGTCTATATAAATACGAAACAGATTTTTCTTCAACCAGAAAACGGCTTTCCTCAACGCTATGTTCTCTGTCACATAATCCACTGGAAAGATATCCACATAGATACCTATCGGGAAATTATCATACCATGCCTCCACCATCTTGGTACGCGTGTCAGCCACTTTAGCAAACGTGTAGATGTAATGTGCCGTCTTTCGCGGCTCCAATAATTCGAAGCGTCCTAAAGAATCTTGGTATTCTGCACAAAACCGTTCGTAACTCTCGCGTGGCATGTAAAGGTCTATGTCGTCATCCCAGGGTATATAGCCTTTGTGCCTGACTGCACCTATCAGCGTGCCGCTCGACAAGAAGTAAGTTATGCCGTTCTCTGTGCAGAATCTGTGGATGTCATCCAAAATACCCATCTGGTATTGTCTTAATTCCTTTACATCTGTTATTTGACGCATAAACCTTTCACTTGTTTTATATATTTTCAGTTGATTTTATACGTAGCGTCTGGCCATGAATCAAGCATCTCCAACAATGCCTTGTTGACGTTTATCTTACGCTGGGCCTTCAGACTTAACGACGTCTTGTATTTAGGATAGAATGGTTTGAGGAATAGTTCCGTCGTACCCTCTTCCTCGCAGAAAAGCAAAAGTTCACTGCTACGCTCCATATCCAAGGCATCCATTGAGAAGGCAATCGTCAACTTCTGCACAAGGTCATCCTTAATGTCTGACAGGTATTGAATCTGACTTATGTTTAAGTCTTTGCGATCAGGATTCCATGGTGGCGACTCTATCGCTGCATGTATATACAATGCCGCACCTTCCTTGAAGTAATTCTGATATTTCGTCCACGAGTCACCAAACATGCGCAACTCGCCTTCGCCCGAATAATCCTCAATGGCGACATTTCCATACGGTTTATTCTTTTTGGTCATTCCTGTACGAATACCTTTCACTATTCCGCCAAATGTCACATTCTTGACGTTCAGTGTAGCAATGTCTTTGATGGCAGCACACTTCAACGAGCAGACTTTATTCATAATGACATAGTATTCATCCAGCGGATGCGCTGAAAGGTAAATGCCTATGAGTTCTTTCTCTCTGTTGAGACGCTCGGTGTCGTTAAGTTCAAAATTGTATGGCGGTATAGGCGGTTTGGATATCATTTGGAAATCATCCATGCCACCAAACAATGACAACGACTGTGAGTTGTTTTCACGTTGTACTGCCTGACCATAAGACATCAGTTGGTCAATAAATGTCTGCTTGGAAGTCTCCGGCTCCAGAAAATATTGTTCACGAGCCAATTCCGTAAAGCAATCCAGTGCACCACTCAAGGCCAAACTTTCAAAACATTTTTTATTAAACTGACTGTAGTTTAGACGTTCGGCAAAATTATAGATGTCTGTATACGGTCCGTTTTTCTTGCGCTCCTCTATGATAGATTGAGCAGCCGAGATGCCCATGCCCTTTATTGCAGCCAACCCGAAACGGATTTCTCCTTTGGCGTTGACGCCGAAATCAGCATAACTCTCATTGACATCCGGCAACAACGTAGCAATGCCCATCGAGCGACATTCATCCATCAGTTTCGTAATTTCCTTGATATCATTTTTACGACGTGTCATAATCGCCGCCATAAACTCTGAGGGATAATGCGCTTTGAGATAAGCTGTCTGGTATGCTACCCATGAATAACATGCAGCATGTGATTTGTTGAAAGCATAGGACGCAAACTTCTCCCAGTCACTCCAAATCTTCTCCAGAATCTCCGGGTCATGTCCATTCTTCTTTCCGCCCTCTATAAATTTGGGCTTCATGGCATCAACGATATCTTTCTTCTTCTTGCCCATAGCCTTACGCAGGGCGTCACTCTCGCCTCTGGTAAAGTTTGCCAGCAGACGGGAGAGCAACATCACTTGCTCCTGATACACCGTTATGCCATAGGTGTCCTTCAGATATTTTTCCATGACAGGGATGTCATAGTGGATTTGTTCCCTGCCATTTTTTCTATTGATAAACGACGGAATATAATCCATCGGTCCAGGACGATACAAAGCATTCATGGCTATCAAGTCCTCAAATACTGTAGGATGCAGTTCCTTCAGATATTTCTGCATTCCGGGAGACTCAAACTGGAATGTGCCGACAGTACGCCCTTCCTGATAGAGCTTATATGTCAGCTCGTCATCCAAAGGCAAGTTGTCTAAATCGATCTCTACACCTTTGGACTCTTTAATAATACGGCATGCCTCCTTCATCTCTGACAGCGTCTTTAACCCCAGAAAGTCCATTTTAATTAGTCCGGTAGACTCGATGACATGCCCGTCATATTGCGTCACGGTCGTCTTGGTGTCAGGAAAATCCGGATCGTCAGCCGTGGATACAGGCACGTGGTCGGATATCGGGTCCCTGCAGATAATAAATCCGCACGCATGTATACCAGTACCTCTTACTGTACCCTCAAGCATTCTGGCATATTTAATCGTATTGCGCTCGCGCTCATCATCGGATGTCTCCGCAGCCTTCAGTTCCGGAGTACATTTAATGGCGTTCTCCAAATTCATTTTCAAGCCGTCAGGCAAACGGTCCGGGATTGCCTTGCACAATGCGTTGCTCCTGTCGAGAGGCAGCTTCTCCACCCTGGCAACGTCCTTGATAGAGTTTTTTGTCGCCATCGTGGCATATGTGATAATGTGGGCGCAATTCTCTTGTCCGTACTTCTCCATTACCCACTGCAACACCTTGCCACGGCCGTCGTCATCGAAGTCTGTGTCTATATCCGGCAGCGAGACACGGTCAGGGTTTAGGAAACGCTCAAACAGCAAGTCATACTTCAATGGGTCAAGTCTCGTTATGCCCAGACAGTAAGCAACGACAGACCCGGCGGCTGAGCCTCGCCCCGGTCCTACCCATACATTCAACTCACTGCGTGCCGCATTGATGAAATCCTGCACTATGAGGAAATAACCCGGGAAACCCATCGTCTTCATGATGTGCAGCTCAAAGCGTATTCTGTCATCAACCTCCTGAGGCAACGGATCGCCGTAAATAGCCTTCGCACCGTCGTATGCCAATTTGGCAAGGTAGTCAGCCTCAAATTTGATACGATACAGTTTCTCGTATCCTCCC
>CACXEH010000132.1 GCA_902766625.1 uncultured Bacteroidales bacterium
CAGAAAGAGGTGATAATGTCTGCATAATCAGACAATCACTACCGTACACTGACAGAATTAATGTAAGGGCTTGAAGATTCTGTCTAACGGAAAGCTGAAATCCTCTTGTATGGAATAGGAAATAAAGGGGACGGTTCCCAGTATTTTGTCGACAGGCAGGAAGCCAAACAGGCGGGAGTCGGAGACAAGGCTGTCGCCCCGTGCGCTTATCCAAACGTAGTCATGGGTGAAGATAACCTCGCGTTGGGGCGTACCGTTGATAATCAATATGGTGTCACACTGTTCGCACACGTTGGAATGTTCATAGCTGAACAGGGCGTTTGACAGCAGACCTTTATTCCAAGGCGTAATTTCTACAGGCTGGTTGCGTCGAGGCACGATGACATCGCGCCATACATATCCGGGCGCAACGGAGTCGGAGACAGATGTTTCCATGAAAAGCCGCAGCGTGTCTCCCGGCATTGCCAGACATCGGCCTAAACAATAATTGACGCCTGTAGGCATGAAAGGATTTTGATATGCGACGATTTTCCCGCGGCGCAGGGAGCCCAGTCTGTTAATGAATACCCTGTCGCCGGTTTGCAGTTGGGGAGAGAGCGAATTGTCGGTGACCCGGAGTTGGAAAAAGCAAAAGATGACAGCGCATACCGTCAGGAGAACAGCCAAAAACAAAACTGTCAGCCATCGGGGTATACGCAGGACATTCATGGGAAAAACTTATTTGATATTATCGACCATGCGGAAGAGCCTGCTCCAGCGTACTTTTCCGTCAAACCAGCCGTAGTCTTTGTCCAGAGACAGCCATATAAGAATGGGCTTTCCGACGATGTGGTCTTCGGGTACGAATCCCCAGAAGCGCGAGTCTGCCGAGTTGTCTCTGTTGTCGCCCATCATCCAATAGTAATCCATTTTGAATGTATACCATGAGGAGGGTTTGCCGTTGATGTAAATTTTGCCGTCTTGTATCTTGACGTCATTGTTTTCGTAGACCTTGATGGGACGAAGGTAAAAGGGGATGTTGTCCAAAGTGAGCTGAAGGGTCTTGCCTTTCTTGGGTATCCAGAGGGGACCGTAATTATTGGCCGTCCATCCTGTCTCCTTGTTGTGAGGATACAGTGCGGTACCGCTTGTCGGCTCCGACGGCTGGATGTCCTCAACAATATCAGGGCGCTGGCGCAGCAGGTTGATGGCTTGCTGGGTGAGAGGCATCCTCAGGTGGTAGGCGTCTCCGTTAATCATGTCCGAACAGTCTTCTGAACTGATATTTGCCTCGCGGCGGAGGTAGTCGGGAATCGGCATCTTCAGGCTGACGTCATAGCAATACTGCACGTTGGCAGGTTGCTTGTTGCGCTTGCCGTCAGTAAAGACGATACCGTTTTTTATCTGTAAGACCTGTCCGGGAAGACCTACGCAACGTTTGACATAGTTTTCACGCATGTCAACGGGACGGGCTACAATATCTCCATATTGAGCCTTGTTAAAGGCGATGTATTGTCTGCCTGCGGCATATTGCGCTTCGTATGCCGCGAGTTGGTCTTCAGCGTTGAGGCTCTTGCGGTCAATGGGAAAAATCTGCTCGCCTGCCTGGTAGCAGACGGAGTAGTAGTCTGCTTCCTGCATATTGAGTGCGACGGTATCGCCGGAAGGATAATTAAACACTACGATGTCGTTTTGTTCTATCTTGCCTAATCCCGGTGCGCGGTGATAGCTGAGCTGAGGAGAGTCAATATAAGATTTGCAGTTCAGGAGGGGTAGTGTATGCGCAGTCATGGGCATGTGTACGGGTGTAATAGGGTCGCGCGGTCCGTAACTCATCTTGCTGACCAGAAGGTAATCGCCTGTGAGAAGACTCTTTTCAAGAGAGGACGATGGGATGACATAATTCTGACCGAAATAGTTGTGTACGAAGTAAACAGCCACAGCGGCAAAGACAATGGCGTCAACCCAGCTCATCAGGCTGCGTAGTGACTTGTTTTTGATGTTGCGCCACCAACCCCACGGAATGATGTGAGTGAGATAGGCATCAAAGATAAACGGAATGAGGAGCAACCCCCACCAGCATTGAATCCACGCCAAAAAAACAATAAGTAATATGGAGTAAATAATAAAGCGTAGCCAACAGGATATACTTTTGAACGTAGTTTTCATTTTTATTTAAATTTGAATTACAAAGTTACTTAATTGGTTTGAAAAGTATTACATTTGCACTAAAAAATAGTCAGCCGCACTCATCAGAAACAAAAACACACGAAGAATGAGAAAACAATCTGTATTATGGAAAGACTACTGCATTACACATGGGAGCATAAACTATATATGACAGTATCTCCTCTTATGACGACAAAGGGACAATCGGTGACAGTACTGGATCCGGGACTGCATAATGACAATGCCGGACCAGATTTCTTTAATGCCAAAATCAAACTTGACGATGAACTATGGGTCGGCAATGTGGAGATACATACAAAGAGTTCAGACTGGCATAGGCATGGTCACCAACAGGATGAGAATTACAACAATGTGGTGCTTCATGTCGTGGAGGAGGCTGATGTCGAGGTTTATACTGCGAGTGGGAAGCAGTTGCCGCAACTGGTTATAAAAATACCGAAATACATAGAGGATAATTATGCCTGTCTGCTGCGCGAGGACCGCTATCCCCCTTGCTGGAAAATAATACCGGCCTTGCCGCCCATTGTCGTCCACCAGTGGTTGGACCACCTTTGTGTGGAGCGTTTGGAAAGCAAGACTTTGCGCATCAATGATTATGTTAATCGGTTGGGCGGCGACTGGGAGAAGGCTTTTTTTGCGACGCTGGCACGCAGTTTCGGTTTCGGCATCAACAGCGACACCTTTGAGGAGTGGGCATTCTGCCTGCCGTTGAATGCGTGTGCCAAACATAGAGACAACCTCTTCCAACTTGAGGCGCTCTTTCTCGGACAGGCCGGACTGCTGGAAGAAGAACTAATACCGGCATACCACTTGTCAAAGGCGCACGAGGAAGGTTATTTCCAAAAATTATATACCGAGTATCAGTATCTGCGTCACAAGTTTTTGCTTGCACCGATGAACGGCATGCATTGGAATTTCCTGAGGTTGCGCCCTCAAAACTTCCCGCATATCAGGATAGTGCAGCTGGCGCAGCTATATCACTCTCAGCAAGTCAGTCTGTCGGCTATAATGGCTTCCACATCGCTGAACGATGTACGGAAGTTATTCAGTACACAGGTCACACCTTATTGGAGGACGCATTATGTGTTTGGCGGAGAAAGTGGTCCGTCTGATAAGGTATTGCAACAAAGCTCTGTCGACCTGATAATTATAAATACAGTTGTTCCCATGCTCTTTGCCTATGGGAAACATCGTATGAAAGAAGAGATGTATCAAAAGGGATTTGACCTCTTGACACAGATAAAAGCAGAAAATAACAGATATACCAGGATATGGGCAGAAATAGGTCTGCCTGTCACATCAGCATCCGACAGTCAGGCGCTCATCCAGCTCCGAACCCGGTATTGTGACCGCAAGGATTGCCTGCGTTGCCGTTTCGGATATTATTTCCTTAAGAAAATCAATAATTAAAAACACTATAAAGATGTACAGCAAATACTGTTTTACACTGCAAATGCAAGTGAGAGACTACGAATGTGATATTGAAGGAATTGTCAATAATGCCAATTATCTTCATTATTTGGAGCATACAAGACATCAGTTTATCCTCAAGCGTGGTCTCAGTTTCGCCAGCCTTCACCATCAAGGCATCGACGTGGTCGTGGCGCGCGTAAACATTGCATATAAGAATCCACTCCGTAGCGAAGATGAGTTTGTGAGTTGTCTTAACTTCAGGAAAGAAGGTGTCAAATATGTTTTTGAGCAAGACATTTACCGTTTAAGCGACAATAAGATTGTGGTTAAAGCCCAGGTGGATACCGTGTGCATTGTTGACGGAAAACTGACAGACTGTCCGGAGTTGCTGAATCTGTTAAAAGAGTAGTGTACCATGACAGACGAAACTGTTTGTGCAATAGCTTTAACCTGTATTCCCAAGCTATCCGGGAGGCAAGCGTTGGAGTTGTATAAACATATGGGTAATGACGCGACACCATTGTTTGCCGAAGACAAGGATACCCTGCGCGAACGCCTGCACGACATTCCGTCTGCAATGTTATGTCTTTTAATGGACGGCAGGGAAGGAGCTTACCGGCGTGCTGTTGAAGAATGGGAGTTTATTCAAAAACACAATATAGGATGTCTGTGTTATGGCGGAGAAGGCTATCCGGTTCGCCTGACAGAATGTGACGACGCACCTCTGGTGTTGTATTATAAAGGCAATGCCGACTTGAACAGTACATATATATTAAGCGTTGTCGGAACGAGGTCGTGTACAGAGTATGGCAAAGACGTGTGTCGTAAAGTCATTGCAGACCTGAGCCGTATGCGTCCTGATGTACTTATCGTCAGCGGTCTGGCTTATGGGATTGACATCCATAGCCATCGCAATGCGTTGGCGACAGGGCTGAACACTGTGGCGGTGATAGCACACGGAATGGACAGGATATATCCGTCAGTTCACAGAGACACGGCAAAAGCCATGCTGCAACAGGGAGGCATGCTTACGGAATACATGAAAGGGACGCAACCTGAGCGTGGAAATTTTCTCAGCCGTAACCGTATAATAGCAGGATTGGCGGATGCATGTCTCGTCGTAGAGAGTGCATATAAGGGAGGCTCATTGGTGACAGCGCGGATAGCGCAGGGATACGGACGGGATGTCTTGGCGGTTCCAGGACGTATCACGGACAAATACAGTGAAGGGTGCAATGGCTTAATCCGTCATAATACAGCTGCATTGGTTACCAGTGCAGAGGATATATTGCACGCTTTGAACTGGCCAGATGAAACAGAAGAACAGTCTGCCAGGCAGCCCGTGGAGCAAGATTTGTTTGGCTCATGTTCTGAGGAAGAGATGGCGGTCATTCAATTGCTACAGAATGACGATAAACAAATCAATCAGCTTGTTGTAGAGAGCAATATGCCTGTTGCCCGCGTATCGGCTGTTTTGTTTGAATTGGAAATGAGAAATATCGTCCGCCTTATGGCAGGCGGACGTTACCATTTAATCAAATAGTCGGACGGTGAGGTAAAAAACGCAAAGAACCTGACACACTTTTCTTTATTATAGGAAAGCGTCAGGTGTTTATTTCATCTTCACGTGTTTTGCTATGTTTACCCTTCTTGACGTACTCAATAGGGTTGATTTTGTTCATGTAGTTCAGATAATATTCCCTGACATCGTTCCAATGGTAGTAAGGCCACATATCGGTCTTGACGGGGATGTGTGTCTCTTTTTCCTGAAGCAAAATCTTGACAAGAAAGTCTGTGCCTTTCTTCGGCTTATAAAAGACCATTTGAATATTTCCGGCCATAGGTACGACCTCTGAGCTGACGAAGTGTTTGTAGAAATCTTCCCATTTAGAAGCTTCTGCAGGGAAGTTTGTGCATCCGTCTAACCCCATGACATAGGCAAGCGGCATGAGGAAAGTGTCATGCCCGAAACGCAAGGTAGCTCCGCCTTTATTTTGGCTGATGGCCTCATCGGCCAAAGAGATCATATTTCTCAGAGTAGCATAGGCGCGTTTGTAGAAGGGAGGCTCGCCTGGGATGAGATATGATCTCTCCATCCAGTTAATGTTTGTCCATTTAAAGTATGTGAACAATTGGTCTTCAGTAAAAAGGTTAAAACCATAATCGGCTTCCGGCATACTCTTGGAACTTTTATATGCATCAAAAAAATAGTATGCGATGGAGTAATGCTTTTGCTTGTTCTTGGTGACATAGCTTGGGTCCTTGAAAAGCAATGACGAGATGTTGACGCTTTTTCTCAAGGAATCTTCAACATCTTCTATACGCTCCTTGAACGCTTTCTGCTCAGGAGTGTAAGCAATGGAGTCATGGTTGGGACGAATAAAATAGGAGTATTCATTTCCATTGTATTCTTTAATGTCCAGGTTTTTGTTCAGATGTCTGATAACATCGCAGAAATGGTTCATGCTCTTTGTTGAGCGGTCCACAGAAGAAGCATATGCTGTAATGGTGTTGCCCGTCTGGAAAATTTCAGGATAGTTTTCGTACATACGCCGGGCTATATGTTCGTGTTGGATTCCACCGAGAGGAGACAGTTCGCCGCTTTTGCCTTTGGAATAGGCGTAGGCCCTGCGCAGACGTACCAGCATGATTTTTCCCAATGGCGTTAGTTGGTTGGCAGAGTCAGCCTTTTCCATAAAAGGAATAATAGTGCGGTAAGTCTTATTGCTAATTAAAAAGCGTGAACCGTGACGTGCGTAGTGACTGATGTAAAAGGGCTCATAGCCATCGGGCGTAGGGGTCAGTTGGGTATTGCCCAGTTTATAGACACTATAATTGCCCAAAAGAAGTCCGTAATCTTTTAGTAGGGAGTCGCGAGTTGTTTGCGCATATAGATTGAATGTGGCGCAAAAGAACAATAATGTTGTTATTGCTTTCATTTGTATGAATTTCATGATACAAAAGTACGCACAAAATTTATTATCGTCCGATTATGTTAGTTAAAAAACATAAAAAGACGGAGAGAACATGGAGAAGTCATCCCGAAGGGGGAGGTTTATCGTTTTTTCAGGTACTTGCCGATAAGTGGCAGCGATGCCAGTGGGAGCTCGTGGAAAACGACGTGTCCCACATAAAGCAATATAATAACAGAATTGATGGCCAGCCGTACCAGCATAGGCCAATTTTTAGGAAGGGCATACATGATGGCAGTGAAAAGAGTTGCCATAAGTATGTATATGAAAATGCTTTTCAGAGGATAGGCAATAGGGTATTTCTTCTGTCCGACAAAGTAAGAGAGTAGCATGGCTGTTCCATAGCCGGCAACACCTCCCCACGCGCAAGCCATATATCCATAGTGGGGAACGAAAATCACATTGACAGCTATCAGCACTGCACAACCTATACCGGAGAACCATGCGCCCCAGATTGTCTTGTCAGTTAACTTGTACCAGAAAGAAAGATTGAAGTAGATGCCCATCATAATTTCAGCAGCCATGACGATAGGTACAACCTTTAATCCTGACCAGTAACTGCTACCTACGAGATATTTCAGTATATCTAAATAGCCGCAGACTATTAAATATGCCAGCAATGTGAATATGATGAAATACTTCATGGCGGAGGCATATAATTCACGACTGTGCTTGTCTTTCGCATTTCCGAAGACAAAAGGCTCGTAGGCAAAACGGAAAGCTTGGGTTATCATGGCCATTATCATGGCTATCTTTACACATGCACCATAGATGCCCAACTCCACATGTCCCTGATGGGTGGGTTTGAGTATCGGGTATATGATTTTGTCTGCCGTTTGATTTAAGATGCCTGCGATACCCAGAACCAGAATAGGCCAGGCGTATTTCAACATCCGCTTTGCCAAGGTTTTGTCAAAAACATATTGGAATCCTGTCAGTTCCTTGTAGAAGAAGAATGTCAGACTGACGGAGCAAAACAAATTGATGCTGAAAGCATATGCCACGTCAACTTTGACAATATTCCATGCAGGCAAAATCAAGAAGAACAAAAGATTCAGCGCAATGTTGACAATAATAAACAGCAACTTTAGTGCGGCAAACTTGAAAGGACGTTTTTTATAACGCAGGTATGCGAAAGGAATACATTGGAAAGCATCAAAGGCAACGCAGGCAAATAGCATAAAGACATAATCGGGATGTGCCTCATATCCCAATGCCGCTGCGAGAGGCTGATAAAAAAGGCATAGAAGGAGAAGGTAAGTGATACCGACTCCACCGACAAGCATTAATGTTGTAGAATACACAGTCTGAGCGTTTTCTTCTTCTTTGTTGATAAAGCGGAAGAAGGAAGTCTCCATACCAAATGTAAGCAAAACAATTAACAGTGCTGCGTAAGCATAGAGGTTCGTGATGATACCATAGCCTCCGGACTCTGCCGCTAATTTAACTGTGTATAGTGGTACTAACAGATAATTAAGAAAGCGTCCGACAATACTGCTTAATCCGTAAATAGCCGTATCCTTTGCGAGTGATTTCAGGCTTGCCATATCTTTGATAATGATGTTACAAATTTACGATTTGTTTCATAAATGATGTTACAAATTTACG
>CACXEH010000133.1 GCA_902766625.1 uncultured Bacteroidales bacterium
AAATCAACTAACCGACAAAAAAACTTAAAAACACACACAACTATGGCAATTATGGAAGCAAATACGGCTACTCTGGATCGGACAGGAAGAGTGTCAGGACCGCCAGCGGCAGGCGGCACGCGCCACCCCCGACCTGCCTATGAAGTTCTGGCTGCAACCATCGGCACACTGGTGACAGTTTTTGGTATTGCCGATCTTTTCAGGAAAGATGTCAACGGTTCCAGAAAATTGTCAACCTGTCCGGTAAAACGACTGGCAGCCACGTCAGGGGAAAGGCAAAAAACTATCAGCCAAAATCTGGAAAAGACAGGGATGGCGACATTGATGGCTTCCATAGCACAGATAAGCAATACACGCAAAGAGATTTCCTCCCATGAAAGGAAAAAGAGGAAGACTCGCGTCTTCCTCCTGTTTTCATTATGTTTTCCAAAATCGAAATGTGATATCTTCTCTTTTGCCGTCGGGCAGAATCTTATACAGCCTTTGGTTTGTAGTACGTTTTTTGAGACTGCCCAGCGCTTCTATGTAAGGTCCTATCTTTATGTAATCAAAATTTTTCAGTTCTATGCCGTCGGCAAGTGTCTCGCGACCAGAATACCAGCCTACCTTAACGCCGTATGTCTTTTTGAGCCATTCCGCCATACGGTTCACCTCTTTCGGGTCGTTGTCACCGCCCATGATGGAGACGCACGTAATGGCTTCCCTGTAATCTTTCAAGATTATACCGGCATTTTCTTCATTGAACGGCTCGCCGACATCTTTCCAAAGAAATGTGCTATGGCAATGCGGGCAGCGGTTAGGGCAGTTTGTGATATTCACGGCCAGCGTGACCTCGTCGGGGATTTCCTGAAAGACAATGTCGTAGTTGTAGAACTTAAGCATCTACGTTCAACTCCTTTGCTGTCTTTTCTTCCTGCGCTGCGAGGTGGTAGTGTCTCCGTGCGGCTTCCTTCTGGCGCGCATTTGAGAAACTGCTGATTCGCTTGAGGTAACCGATGATACGTGTCACATAGTCTACATTCTTGCTGTGGCAGTGCGGGCATTCGTGCAGATAGCGTTTGTCGATATATCCGCAGTCGTTGCATACGGTATTGGGAATATTGAATGTGAAATAGTTGCATCCCTCTACAGCAGCAATGTGCAGGAGCTGACGATACTGCGCCTTACTGAGGTGCTCCTCCAAGTTGGCATGAAGTGCGGAACCGCCGGTGAGATGCTCCACGTATTTACGGCCGTGCAGACGGAATTTGTCTACGAGGTTGGTCGCATCGTCCTCTACGATATAGAAATAGCTGTTATAGCAGTCACGGGGAACGACATAGCCGTCTTCACGGTCCCACTTAGCATGTTTCACACCGACATTCTCGGCAGGTATCATCTCGCAGTTGAACATCACGTCGTTGCTTCTGTATTTCTTGTTATACTTCTCCACCAGACCCAGCACATCCTGTACAAATTTGAGATAGTCAGGGTTGTCGTTGATAGGTATTCCGAGGAATTCGGCAGCCTCAACCAATCCGTTGACACCGATAGTCAGGTACTGGCGCTTGATGTTGATGTAGCCGGCATCGAAGAGCGGCAGCATGCCTTTGCCTTGCAGGAACTTCAGGTTCTCGTTGTAAGCCAGCTGTACTTTGTGGCAATGGTCAACGATATCCTCGAGGAAGTCAAGATAAGACTCTCCCCTGCGCACTGCCTCCTGTACGCATCTGTTGAGGTTGACTGTCAGCACGCTCTTTGAGCCTGTGCTTACGCCACCTGCGCCAAGGGTATAGCTGAAGCCGTTGTCTTGTATCTCATTGCGCAGACGGCAGCAACTTGCCAGCGAGTCAGCATTGTCACTCATATAGGTGAAGAACGAATGACCTTCGGCATACATTTCTGCCGTAAAATCGCCGTATTCTTTGTCTTTTACATCACCATTTTCGGTCAGGAGCGCCATAGTCTCTACAGGGAAGGTCAGGATTGTCTTTGTGCGCTCTTTGTTGAACCACTTCATGAAACGCTTCTGCAACCAGTTCAGACCGTTCCAGTCGGGCTGTGAACCGTCGGGGAAATAGAACTCTCCGAAGATGCTTTCAAAATAATAGCGGTCGTAGTAAGAGATATTCCAGAACACGGCCTGGAAATTGCGGGCACCTGTAGGCTGGTTGATAGAATATACAATCTGCTCAAAGCAGTCCGTGATAACCTTGTCTATCGTACGCTTTTTCACGGAGAGGTCAACAACCTCATCGGCTCTTGTGTAATAGTCCTTGCCGTATTCCAATCCGATGAAATAGTTGAGGTACATGAGGAACTCAGGCGTAGCGCACGCACCGCTCAGCATACTGGATACGATGAACACCATGTTGATGAATCCACCGCAGAAAGACTTGATATTGGTCGGCTTGGTTGAGTTACCGCCAATAGATATGGTACCTCCGATGAGCCACGGATACATGGTGATGCTGGCGCAGTAGTTTGCCAGACTCGTCTCGTCATTCTTGTAGATGAAGTGGTTATTGAGCAGACGCACGTATTTGTCTGACATCTCTTTGCCATACATATCTTTCAGGCGGTCGGTTATCAGGCGACGGTTCAGACGGATGAAATTGCGCTTGGGCAGTTCGCCTATCAGCGTAGCAATGTTCTTCTTGTCCACGTTGGCGTTGGCGTCAAACTTACTGCCCGTAGCAGCATTCTCCGCAGCGCAGTAGTCAATGAGGAATCTTAATCTCTCGCTCGTGTCGCGGTCCTCTGTGTGTTTCTGACGATAGAGCATGAATGACTTCGCAACTTCAAAGTAACGCTCCGCCATCAGGGAAAGCTCCACCTGGTTCTGAATTTCCTCAACAGTCATGCCGGCTTTCAAGTTCAGACGGGCGAGGATGTCCGTCATCTCCTCATCGGTGACAAAATTACCTACCGACAAGAACGCTTTGCGGATGGCATTCTTGATTTTCTCAATTGAAAACAGCTCCTGACGGCCGTTCCTTTTGGTGATATATAAAGATGTGTTCATATGTGATAATATTAATTATTGACCACTTTATAAAACAGAATAAAAATTTATTAAAATTCCAAAATCTTTGTTTCAGATACAAAGATAAAAATGTTTACCAATTCGAATAACATTTTACTGCCATTTTTTTGAAAAGTTTTCCAAAAAATTTTTTATTTAGCTGATTTTCAGTGTAATATTTTTTTGAGTTTCTCAAAAAGTTTTCCATTTTGAAAATTCACACTGATTATCAGCACGTAACAAAAGGATAGGAAATCAAATCAATAAAATTTCAAAATCTGCCGAATATGTTCACCCGGTTTCGTGTCACAATACGGCAAAAAACGCACGACTCTTCTTCTGAAAAACGCGAAACGCTAACCACGTCTGCCCGGCGGACCGTACAGACGACAGCGGACAAGGTCCATCTTATCCCGTCGCATTGTCCGTTCCATCCAATGGAACTTACGTTCCACCCTATGGAATTTACATTCCGGCCTGCGGAACAGAAAATATATCAGCGGAGAGTTATGCACCGACCGCGGACAGCGACACGAAGGCACCTGACAGCCTTGATGCCAAAACTGCCTGATTATTTTTCTCAAGCGTTGATTATAACAGGGAGACTGATGGGCAGAGACTCATTTCAGTTCCACGACCTCCAGGTCTTTTATCTCCGTCGCATCAATGGTGAAGCGCACGAGCGTGCGCACTTTTTGCCACCCTTGAACGCCTGCGGCACCCGGATTGATGTGCAGCAGACGCAAGGTCTTGTCGTATTGCACTTTCAGTATGTGGGAATGGCCGCTGATGAACAGCTGCGGCGGAGAAGCATAGACCGAGGCTGAGATGCTGCGGTCGTAATTGCCGGGATATCCGCCTATATGTTTCATCATGACGTCCACCTGCTCACATTTCCAACGGAGCTTCTCGGGGTAGGCGCGACGGATGTCGTAGCCGTCAATGTTGCCATAGACTGCGACGAGCGGACGAATGTCATTGAGCCGCTGGGCCAACGCATAAGAGCCGATGTCACCAGCGTGCCATATTTCGTCACAGGGAGCGAGATATTCCTCGTAGCGGTCGTCCCAGTAGGCGTGGGTGTCGGAAAGCAAGCCTATGCGTTTCATCCGATGTCAAAACGTTTTTTGATAAATTCCAGCACAAGCGCTTTGGTTTTCTCCATACCGAAGCGGCTCTGGTTGATGCAGAGGTCGTAGGTCAGCGCCTTGCCCCATTGGTTGGTGCTATAGAAATCGTGGAACACGGCACGCCTTTTGTCGTTTGACACTATCAGTTTGTGCGCCGCAGC
>CACXEH010000134.1 GCA_902766625.1 uncultured Bacteroidales bacterium
ATCAAGCGTAACGCTCTGCTGGAGAACGTAACTGTTGCTGCTGACGGCAAGATTGACTTTGCTGACAAGAGCGTAACAGAGAATACCCGCGTAAGTTATCCGATTGACCACATTACCAACATTGTCAAGAAAGTAAGCGGCAAGAGCGCAGGTCCTGATGCAAAACAGGTTATCTTCCTGAGCGCAGATGCATTCGGCGTATTGCCTCCTGTATCTATCCTTACCCCTGAGCAGACTCAGTATTACTTCCTCTCTGGTTTCACGGCTAAATTGGCTGGTACAGAGCGTGGTATCACAGAGCCGACTCCGACATTCTCAGCTTGCTTCGGTCAGGCATTCTTGGAGTTGCATCCGACAAAATATGCAGAGGAGCTCGTTAAGAAGATGAAGAAGAGCGGTGCTAAAGCATATCTCGTTAATACCGGTTGGAACGGTACAGGCAAGCGTATCTCTATTAAGGATACACGTGGTATAATTGACGCTATTCTGTCTGGTGCTATCAACAATGCTCCTACAAAGAAAATTCCTTTGTTTGATTTCGAGGTTCCGACATCTCTCCCAGGTGTTGACCCTGCTATCCTCGACCCACGCGACACTTATGCAAATCCTGCTCAGTGGGATGAGAAGGCTAAAGACCTCGCCGGACGTTTCATTAAGAACTTTGGCAAATATACCACAAACGAGGCAGGTAAAGCCCTCGTTGCTGCAGGTCCGAAGTTGTAATTGAGCAAGTACACATTGTTTCATATTTATATATTTTTGGGTCCACCCTTCGGGGTGGGCTCTTTTTTTGTATTGGTCTCTCATGAGAGAAGAAGGCGAAAAGTCCAGACGTCCGGTCGAGAATTGAGTGACAATTGAGAATAATGAAGAAACAGACGGCGCTAATTGTTGATAAATTGCTATCTTTGTATATATAGATAAATAAGTTATGAAGACGTCTCTAAAAGCAGTCGGGAGTTTGCTCTTACTTTCCCCGTTGATGCAATCGGTAAAGGCCAAGCAGCCTAATATCATTTTTTTCCTCGTAGACGATTATGGCTGGGCGGACAGTCAGGTAAGCTATGATGGTGTGGAATATCCCAACAACAAGCGCTTTCATACGCCGAACATGCAGAAACTGGCAGATATGGGTGTGCGCTTTTCTCACGCTTACGCATGTCCGGTATCGACTCCGACACGCACAAGTATGCTCAGCGGAATGAACGCATGCAATTCTCATATCACCAATTGGACTTCTATGGCGAAAGATGAGCCGAGCGACGCTGTGGGCGGCGCAAATGGTGCGACAACGTATCAGGAAAAGCCTGAAGATATTTTCCGCCGCCCGGAATGGAACATCAACGGGCTGAGTCCTGTGGACGGTATAGAAGGAACACAATATGCCACTCCTATGGTGCAGATTCTCCGCGATGCAGGCTACTACACTATTCATGTCGGCAAAGCGCATTGGGCTTCTGCCGGTACGCCGGGAGCCACACCGTATAACATGGGCTTTATCGTCAACGTGTGTGGCAATAATGCGGGACTGCCAAAGAGTTACCGCGGTCAAGAGAATTATGGCAATACAGCAGAAAAATGGAATATGTCGGCTGTGCAGGATTTGACGCAATACTACGGACAAGATGTTTTCCTGACGGAGGCCATAACGCGCGAGGCGCTGAAAATGCTGGACTATCCCGTCAGTCAGAAAAAGCCGTTTTATCTCTATATGTCCCATTTTGCAACACATACACCAATTCAAAAGGACAAGCGTTTCTATGACTACTATGCTGATATGGGACAGGACGAAGGACAGGCCAAATATGCTTCAATGGTGGAAGGAGTGGACAAGAGTCTCGGCGATATTTTTCAGTATTTGAAAGACAAAGATATTGCAGACAACACGATAATAATTTTCATGGCGGACAATGGTGGCAATGCTGATGTTAAATCTAAAGGCGGCATTGTTCACACGCAGAATGCCCCGTTGCGCGAGGGCAAAGGTTCGTGCTATGATGGCGGAATTCGTGTGCCGATGTCGATATACTGGCCCGGCAAGACCGCTGCGGGTACGCAAATAGATATACCGGTTATGCCTGAGGATATGTTTCCGACCATTCTTAATATGGCCGGGGTGAAAAAGTATAGTACAGTACAGAAGGTTGACGGTAAGGACTTGTGCCGACTTATCGTAGATGGCTCTAAATATGTTGCGAAAACAAGCAACAGGATGGTTCCTAAAGAAGTTTCTAATATTGACCCACAAAGGGAAATCATCTTCCATTATCCGCATCAATGGAAAATAATATATAAACCCGAAATTGATTTCCTCAGTACAATTATTATAGGCGAATGGAAGTTGGTTTACGTTATGATGAATGCAGTGGAGGGTCAGCATGTTGACCCGAGTCTTGGTAAGATTGATCCGTCGTCATATGCATCATCTTCAGTTCCTGGAATAAGGTGCGGAGCCCTTGAATTATACAATATAAAACAAGACATCGGAGAGACAAAGAATGTGGCTGCATTGCATCCTGACAAAGTGGCGGAACTGGCTAAAACGCTATCAAAACGTCTGAGAGAAAACAATGCTTCGATGCCTGTCATCCGGGCTACAGGCAAGAAGGTTCCGATGCCAGACGAATTACTTTAATACAGACATACCAAACATAAGGATAATGGAAGAGGCATTAACCCCAATGATGGCGCAATTCCGTCAGTTGAAGAAGAAACACCCAGACGCTCTTCTCCTGTTTCGTTGTGGTGATTTCTATGAAACTTATTGTGAGGATGCGATAACTGCTGCCCAGATATTAGGAATTACGCTTACTCACCGAAACAATAAAGGTAAGGGTAATGCAACAGAGATGGCAGGATTTCCCCATCATGCCTTAGATACATATTTGCCTCGCCTTGTCCGCGCCGGGCATCGTGTCGCTATCTGTGATCAGTTGGAAGACCCGAAGACTACCAAGAAGCTGGTGAAGCGCGGCATTACGGAAGTCGTCACTCCCGGTGTAGCGCTGACAGACAACGTCTTGAA
>CACXEH010000135.1 GCA_902766625.1 uncultured Bacteroidales bacterium
CAAATATTCCTTTGTGGAGAGTGACGTCAAGCAATGGTGCGACTGGGAAATAGACTATCTGAAATATGACTGGAATCCCAACGATTACTATGATACCAATGAGATGTATCAGGCGTTGAAGGTACAGAAACGTGATGTAGTGTACAGCCTTTCCAACACTGCGCCATATGCCGACTGCCCGGTGTGGGCGCAACTGACAAACTGCTACAGGACGACCGGCGATATACGTGATAATTGGAAGAGTATATATAATATCGGCTTCAAAGGACAGGACAAATGGATTGCCTTCTCAGGGCCGGGACACTGGACAGATGCCGACATGCTGGTGCTGGGCATCGTAGGGTGGGGGCGCCATATGCGCTATACGGGACTGACTCCAGATGAACAATATACCCACATGACTCTGTGGGCAATGTTGGCATCACCCTTGCTGATAGGCTGCGATATGTCCAGACTCGATCCCTTTACGGTCAGTCTGCTATGCAATTTTGAGGTAAACGATATTCATCAAGACCCGCTCGGCGTTCACGCTTACCGCTACTATCAATCCAACGAATATGCCACATACGTTAAACACCTGGAGGACGGCAGTATGGCTGTCGCCATGTTTAATATCTCAGAAAATCCGATGACGATAGGATTCATCCCCAAATCATTAGGCTTCCGTGGCAAGCAGAAGATACGCGATGTGTGGCGCCAGCAAGACGTGGCGGAAATCAATGCGGAAGAGCGTTTTGACACAACTGTCAACCCCCACGGCGTGGCGTTGATGAAAATATATCCTGGTAACAGCAGAGAACGCATTGTGGAGATAGCTCCCCACATGCCACGCAATTGATATCTTCTGAGAGTTACAATTATTTGTATATTTCGGAAAAGGCATGACCGTTGTTCCGCGAAAAAACAAGCTATTATTAGATAATGAAAATCTCTATAATCACGACAACGTTTAATAGCGGGAAAACCATACGGGATACCATGGAGAGCGTTTTGAAACAGACATATCAGGATTATGAGTATATTATCAAAGATGGCGCTTCAACTGATGACACTCTGGAGATAATCCGACAATACGAACCTCGATTCAAGGGGAAACTGAAAGTGATTTCCGCACCTGACAAGGGTATATACGACGGAATGAATAAGGGTATCGCCGTAGCTACGGGCGATGTGGTCGGAATTCTCAATTCGGATGATTTTTATACAACAGATGATATTTTACAGAGTGTATATACGGTGTTGAACCAATCGCCAGACCTTGATGCCGTATATGGCGACCTCCATTATGTCAACAGACGAGACCTGAATAAATGTGTGCGCTATTTCACCTCAAGATATTTTCGTCCATGTTTACTGCGCTGCGGATTCATGCCCGGACATCAGTCTTTCTACTGCAGGAGAACAGTGCATGAGAGATATGGATTGTACAATTTAAAATACCAGACATCATCCGACTTTGATATGATGGTGAGGCTGTTTGCCAAGCACAAAATCAAGACAAAATATATCAACAAAGACTTTGTTACTATGCGCTTGGGCGGTATGTCTACCGCAGGTTTAAGAAGTAAGATAAAAGTCAACAAAGACGTTGCCGCCTCGCTTAAGGACCATGGTATTTATTCCAATCAGTTGTTGCAGGGCGTGAGATATTTGTGGCGTATAGGCGAGGTGTTGTATGCCAGGATCTGGTTTTAATTCAGAATACTTTCTGCGATGGGTGAGGCTAAGTGTTGCTCGAAACCGCGTTGAAAGGCGTAGCGTATCATCTTGGCAAGTTTCTCGTAGTTTGACTTTGCTTTAACGGTGGGAGCGTATTCGGTCAGGAGGTCTCTTAGAATGGCAGTATACTCTGTTTCGTCTATTTCTGCCAGTCCTTCCTCAATAATGTTTCGGGGAAGCTTTTTAATTTGTAGTTCGTGGCGGATGCGCAATCTGCCCCATCGGGTAAAATGCAGTTTATCGTATACAAATGCATGGCAATAGCGGGTTTCATCAATGAAGCCTTCTTCCACGAGTTGCTGCAATACCTGCGCAATGGCAGTGTCATCCATGCCGCTACGGCTCATCTTTTGCGCCAAATCATACTGGCAGCATTCCTGTCTGGCGCAAAGAGCTGAATATTTAATGTAAGCCTGATTGGCGGTCGGAGTTTTCTTTATTTTCTGCATTTGATGAAACGGGGATTGTTAAATCTATCACAAAGAATCGCTGTTTGTGTAAATCCTTGTTGGCGGAAACCCTTTTCCGTATCATGCGCCAACAGATTGTTTAACTCACAATATATTGCTCCATGTGAAGTGAGTGTTGCCAAGCCCCATTGCGCCAGAGCGTAATAAAATTGCAAGGCATTGTCGTCAGGAACAAAGAGGGCAGAAGCTGGTTCATGGTTCTTGACATGAAGAGCAATATTTCCTTTTTCTCTCTCCATGACGTATGGCGGATTGCTGACGATGATATCCCATGGACCGGCTGGCAATGTGCCGGCGGTGAGGATATCTGCACGGATGAAATCTATTGGGGTGTGGTTTCTGTCGGCATTGCTTTTTGCCACTTTTAGTGCCGGCTGAGAGATGTCTAAAGCGGTCATATGACTTCCAGGCAATTCTTTCTTTAGTGTAATCGCAATACATCCGCTGCCTGTTCCTGCATCGCAGATGCTCAGTGTTGCGGATGAGTCTGCTATGTCTTTTAGAATGTAGTCTATCAAATCTTCTGTCTCCGGCCGGGGAATGAGTACATCAGGGTTGACACAAAAGCGATTTCCGTGAAACAGCGTCTCTCCAATTATATATTGAATTGGTTCATTCTGCTGCAGGCGTTGAATGATGCGTGCTAATTGCTGTTCCTGACTTGCGGAGAGAGTAACTCTTTCTGCAAGACAGTCTGTTAAAGAATATCCGAAAACATCCTCTGTGACTATGCGAGCAATGGCTTTACTCTCATATTGCGGGTATAGCGGAGAAAGTGCGTGGCATATTTTCGCAATGATGTTCATGTCGAGTCTCTGATATTCTTTTCTCTACAAAGTTACTACTTTTCCGTTGTTTTTCCTATTTTTGCAACATTATAGATACTTTGCATGACAAAAGATGAACTTTGGATGAGCCGGGCCATTGAATTGGCACGCAAAGGCATGTATGGCGCACCGCCCAATCCGATGGTCGGTGCTGTCCTCGTATGTGATGACCGGATTATCGGTGAAGGTTATCATCGTAAATACGGTGAGTCTCACGCTGAGGTCAATGCTTTTGCTTCTGTGAAGGAGGATAAGTTATTGGGCCGTGCCAAGATGTATGTTACCCTTGAGCCGTGTGCTCATTATGGTCATACGCCACCGTGTGCCAAGCTTATTATAGAAAAGGGAGTGAAGGAAGTGTATGTCGGTACGACGGACCCATTTGCCAAAGTCAATGGCGCTGGTATCAGAATTTTGCGAGAGTCAGGCGTGAAAGTGACCATAGGTGTATTGGAAAGCCAATGTCGTGATCTAATTTGTCATTTTCTGGTCAACCAACTCAATGACCGCCCTTACGTGATGTTGAAATGGGCGCAGAGCGCCGATGGCTATATTGATATAGAGAGAGAAAGCGGTACGCCGACTCGCCTGTCTACTGCCCGTTCTTCGTTGCGCATACATATGTTGCGGCTGAAGCATCAGGCCGTCATGGTGGGAACCCGGACGGCGCTGCTGGATAATCCGCAGCTGACGGCCCGGCTTGTTGACGGCCGCCAACCGCTCAGGGTCATTCTGGACCGTAGGGGTATCCTGCCAGACAGTCTTCGCATCTTTGACGGAACGTCTCCGACACTGATTGTAGGTGAGACCGACAATGAGGCAAGAGCCAAGCGGGCATCTTACCAGTTTCTGCAAACGGATTTCTCCAAACCCATCCTGCGCCCGCTGCTTTCCGACTTGAAGCGCCTTAATATACAGGCTTTGCTTGTGGAGGGCGGGGCAATGCTTCTGCAGAGTTTTCTTGATGAAGGATTGTGGGATGAGATACAGGTGGAGCATGCTGATGCTATCCTGCATTCTGGCGTCAAAGCACCGGTCATTCCTAATTCATTTCAGGCAGAGAGGGAAGATGCATTAGGATCGGTCTTTATGCATTACAGACACAATTAAAATCAGGGTATGGCAGAACACGTAAAAATCTCAGTCGC
>CACXEH010000136.1 GCA_902766625.1 uncultured Bacteroidales bacterium
ATGAACAGGGTGAAGGTTGCAGGTGTCATTCTGAAGATAACGAGCACCGCGAGCGACCATATCATCATCAAGGCCGCCATCACCATAGACCCGCTTGTCATGAATGAGAGAGGTGAACTGCTGAGTGACGGCAGCAAGCCTGTTGAGAACGCCATCAAGGAACACCTGAAAAACATTGTCTATGGCGGCACTTTCAACAAGACGAGACTCGTGGATGCCATTCAGGCGGTTCAAGGTGTGGAGGATGTAGAATTGTCGGAATGCCTGTATAAGGCAAATGGAGCGGAATCCTATACGGTTTTGAACGGAAATAACTATACAGGAAACGGCGGCAGTTACGTTCCCGATGAATTAGAAAACAGCCTGACGTATGTGGTACCAGATTGATTTTGTGAAATTGTGTACACAATTATTACCTCCGATATTGCGCAGCAGGTTTCTTGTCGCATTGCTGAGCGTGATGATAGTTCCGTTGCGTCATATATACAATGAGTTCCGCGCGCTGAAGGACACTGTTGACAGCCGCTTGAATATTACAGGTAATGTGATGTATTTGGAAAAAGCACTGAATGAGGCTTTCTATCTGGTAGATCGGCAAATCTATATTGAGACTCCGGAAGAAAGGGAAACACCGACATTTTACTTTGCCACTGAGAAGTCGAATGGAAACACCTTTTGGCTGCAGTCTGAAGGAGACGGCTTTATACTTACAAGGAAAGGCGAAAGCAAGGTTCCCGTGAATTTCATTGTCAAAGTTCCCACATTCCTCTGCACCTCTTTGGAAACAAGGGATGCTGACAAATATGGCTGGCGGTTCCTTGTCATGATAAAAAACATATTGAATATCTATAAACCTGCTGGACGTACGTTCAGCATAGAACTATACGATTATGAATAAGATAATTTTCAACAATGGCGGTCAGCCTGTTTTTTTGGACGATCTTAAGGTTATTCAGGATCTTGCAGGAGAAAGTCTGCCCGGAGTCCTTGAAGCGATTGTAAAAAGTGCTGTATCTCCCTATCTCGAAAATTGGACTTCTGACAGCATTCTGGGAACAATCATACCAATGGGTGAGATTACCGAAAATGCAGAAGGCTTCTGGATCGCACCTGCTTGTTCATGCGAAAAAAATGACACAACCCGCAAAGTGCGCCTGACAATGTATGCTGGATATGTCTGTATAGGAGGCGAACTCCTTCATTATGACCAGACAGAAATAGAAGTTGCTTATGGCGCCCCTTTCTATGTCATTGTCAAGAAGGAAGAGGAAGACAGGCGCATCCTTGCCAACGGTTCGGAGGCGGCATGTAAAGAATGTAAGTATGCCGTCATTTCAAGTGGGGCATCTGTGACGGATGAATGCCACTCATCTGCAAAAATAGGCAGTTTGCCGGATGCCATCTGTAAAATTATCAAAGCGAAGAACAATGTCGAAGTCGCTTGGAGAAATATAGATGTGACTTTCGACAACCTTTATGGGGGTACGGTTGAATATCAGGAACTCACAGACTGTTTCCGTTATCACATCAATATTTCCTCCCGTGCTGATTCCTTTGGCAATACAGGCAAGATACTTTTTCATGTAGGTAATGACATCTGGCCTGGAGGACACAGGGAATGCGTGAGCTGCCTGTTTGCAACAGGCACCACTGATACCGCATATCCATGCTATATCAGATTCACAAAGGAAGGTAATGCGCTTCTTACTCCTGTTTATCAGGATGGTAATATAGAAACTTCTTTGAGGCCTGACGCATGTCCGGTAAATATTGTATTTGAAATGGCTAAATAACATAATTGACATAATTGACATGAAAACAATATATCAGTTACAGCAAACAGCTGCCCGTCTCCGTACGGTGACGGAGGTAGATAGTATAAGTCCCGAGGATGTCTTCGGTCTTCTGTCAGATGTATTGGAGTATCTTGCCGACATGGAGCAGAATGCGGAAGGCTTGGGCATCCACCAGGTATATGAGAGTTATGTCTCGATGGTCGCAGACGCTGAATCTCCTATCGGAACCAATGGCAAGGTATTACGGTTCGGCCAACTTGTGGCAGTCTACGATAAGGACAACCCAGAACAGGCAGAAAATGGCAATGTGTATGCATGGCAGAAAGGCGAGTCTGGAACTGATGCATGGCTGCTGATGGGCAACATTAACAGCGTGTCCGCTATACTGCATGCCATAGATGACCTGAAAAATGAGAAAGTCACCCTGACGGAGTCGGAATACAAAGCTCTCGTTGATACTGACATGGTAGATAAAAATAAGTATTATTTCATTACAGATGACGAATCATGATACGAAAAAACGGAAAAGATATTATTGCTCTGCGCAAAGGCATGTATACAGTGAACACTTTACGCAAAGGGTATATCCTGTTATGGAACGCAGTGAGGAGTTGCTTCGGATCAGGGAAGTGGGTCGGTGAAAAGACCTGGTCAAGTGAAGAGGGATGGAAGAACATTAAATAGATAAAATTATGGCAAAAGTTATTGACGAGAAGATAGAGAGCAAGAACACCCCGTGGGAAGGCTATGCGGGTAGACGTGTGGAAGAGTACATTAAAACTGCACTTGATAACAAGGCCGGAGAGTTTTACCACGACGAGGAAAACGACATCGTCCTTGTCTTTGCCGGTGCGGCTGAGCGAGACGAGTATCTTGACCCTGAGACCACGGAGGAGCGCCGCAGTGAGCTGCTGCTGGGAAGTTTTGAGGCGCCGTCAACATTCCGCGCCACGCTGACACTGATAGACACCCCGTCGTCAAGTTATGTGGAGGAAGGCTCCACAGGCAACTATGTCCGCGCAGCCTATGACATCATAGACCGTCAGAGCGGCGAGAGTGCCGGTGACAATGCGACGTGTACAATCACATTCAGCCGTAACGGCGGACAGAGTATAGAGACGATATCCAGAAACCTCTCCTACGGCAGCCAGCTCAACCTTAATGTGGACGGCTATCTGCAACCAGGTCGCAACGTCATCACCATCGGCGTTGTCGGCGTGGCCACCAAGGCAGCCACCACGCGCGCCGTGACAATTAACGTGGTGTCCTTGAAGTTGGAGGACACTTTTGAGAACATCGGCCATGTGTACACGCAGTCGGAAAGCGTGTCGGTGCCGTTCAGCGTGACGGGCAGCGGTCTGAAAACCATAAGATGGTTTGTCGACGGCATCCTCATAGACAGCCTGACAGACACAATCACCGCTCCAGGTACGACAAGCAGGTCCAAGGAAATCGTCCTCAGTGACCTCATATCGCAAGGAATCGTCCTCTCCGGCGGCAGACACAACATACAATATGTCGCCAGTGTGTCGGAGAACGGCGTTGAGTTCTTCAGCAAGGTTATATTCCATGACTTCATCATAGCGGACGGGACATACAGGAATGTGGTGTTCGCGGTTGGCTTCAGCTACCCTTACGACACCGGCATCATCACGAATCCGCTTCAGGAACCTGTTCCGCTTCGCGGTCTCACACAATACATCAATTACAGTCTGGCCTATGGTGTATACAACCCGACGGGCGGCAGCGCAGAGATAAGCGTTGCTTTTGAGGGCAAGACGGACGTTTACAGCGTGGAGAACGGCGAGAGATACATCCTCGGTCTGAATGCCATGAACGCCGGCACTGCAGCCCTCCTGTTCAGCCGTGACACAGACAGCCTGACATTCAATGCCATTGTGGCTGAATCATCATACCAGCTGCAGGAAATAACAGCCGGACTCGCCTTCGCCTTCTCCGGTTCGGACAGAAGCAACAACTCATCCAACAGGGATGAATGGTCTTACACTGACAGACAGGCTACCTTCACGGGGTTCGCCTGGAACAAAATGTCGGGATGGGTGGACGGCCGTCTTGTCATTCCGAACGGTGCGACA
>CACXEH010000137.1 GCA_902766625.1 uncultured Bacteroidales bacterium
CGCCCGAAGGTGACGGCGTTGTCGGCGTGGGTGAGTACGGAGAGGGCATCGACCTGTTTGCCGTTGAGGAGGATGTCGAGTTTGATGAGGTTGGAGCGCTGGAAGCCGTTGGCGTGATAGTCGAAGGAGGCGTAGCCTTTGGAGATGCTCTTGAGCTTGTCGTAGAAGTCGATGACTATCTCGCCGAGGGGCAGGTCGAAGATGAGTTCCACACGGTTGCCGGCGACGAATTCCTGCTTGATGAGGTTGCCGCGCTTGGAGAGGCAGAGGGTCATGATGGGACCGATGTACTCGGTGGAGGTGATGATGCTGGAGCGGATGATGGGTTCCTCGATGTAGTCGATCTCTACAGGCTCAGGCATGCCGGAGGGGTTGTGTACCTCGCTGACCTCGCCCTTCTTGGTGTGTACGAGATAGGATACGTTGGGGACGGTGGTGATGACGTCCATGTTGAACTCGCGGTCCAGGCGTTCCTGCACTATCTCCATGTGGAGCAGGCCGAGAAAACCGCAGCGTA
The DNA here is from genome assembly GCA_902766625.1 of uncultured Bacteroidales bacterium. Lineage (GTDB taxonomy): Bacteria > Bacteroidota > Bacteroidia > Bacteroidales > Bacteroidaceae > UBA6382. The sequence goes on from CACXEH010000137.1 coordinate 518, forward strand.
AGCCGAAGCCCAGGGCGGTGGACGACTCGGGCGTGAAGCTCAGGGAGGCGTCGTTGAGCTGGAGTTTCTCAAGCGAGGCGCGCAGGTTCTCAAATTCCTCAGGCTCGATGGGGTAGATGCCGGCGAAGACCATAGGCTTGACTTCCTCGAAGCCGGCGATGGCTGAGGCGCAGGGGTTGGCGGCGGAGGTGATGGTGTCGCCCACCTTGACCTCGGTGGCTTTCTTGATGCCGCTGACGATGTAGCCCACGTTGCCGCACGAGAGGCTCTGGCGCGGAGAGAGGTCGAGCTTGAGGACGCCGATTTCGTCGGCGACGTAGTTCTCGCCCGTATTGACGAACTTGACCTCCTCGCCGGCGCGGATGGTGCCGTTGACTATCTTGAAGTAGGCTATGATGCCGCGGAAGGGGTTGAAGACGGAGTCGAAGATGAGTGCCTGCAGCGGAGCGTTCTCGTCGCCCTTAGGCTGGGGGATGCGCTCCACGACGGCGTTGAGGATGTCCTCCACACCCTCGCCGGTGCGGGCTGAGGCGCGGATGATCTCGCTGCGCTCACAGCCGATGAGGTCCACGATTTCGTCTTCCACCTCGTCGGGCATAGCGTTGATCATGTCGCACTTGTTGATGACGGGGATGATGGTGAGGTCGTGATCAATAGCCATATAGAGGTTGGATATGGTCTGTGCCTGTACACCCTGAGTGGCGTCGACCAGAAGCAGCGCACCCTCGCAGGAGGCTATGGAGCGGCTGACCTCGTAGGAGAAGTCCACATGGCCCGGGGTGTCGATGAGGTTGAGAATGTAGGTCTCGCCCTGATATTGGTATTCCATCTGTATGGCGTGGCTCTTGATGGTGATGCCGCGCTCGCGCTCAAGGTCCATGTCGTCGAGCATCTGGTTTTCGGTGATGGATATCGTCTTGGTGTATTCCAGCAGACGGTCGGCGAGGGTGGACTTGCCGTGATCGATGTGGGCGATGATGCAGAAGTTGCGGGTGTGTTGCATTCCCATAGGATGAAAAGTCTTTGTGCGGATTGTTTGATGTTATTGTGATACAAAGATACGAAGATTATTCCAAATGGATGACACGGTCCTTGAGGGTTGGGTGTGAATATTCCACGAAGACGGTGAAGGGATGGGGCGTGAGGTTGGCGAGGCTTTTGCGCGACATCTTCCTGAGGGCTGAGGCGACAGCTTTGCCCAGTCCGTTGGAACGGGCGAACTCGTCGGCCTGCCACTCGTGGCGGCGCGAGATGATGTTGTCGATGATGGAGAGGACGGTGCTGAAGGGTGAGTAGATGAGGGCGAAGACCATGAGGTTGATGTGGAAGGAGGGCTGGGCGCATCCTGCCGCTGCGGCGATGGCGGTGCTGTCCATGAAGCATCCGAAGACGTAGAACATGAGCAGGTTGGTGAGCAGGGAGGACAGGATGCCCTTGTAGATGTGGCCGTGCTTGTAGTGGCCTATCTCGTGGGCGAGGACGCCGACTATCTCTTCGGTGGTGAGCTGCTCCATGAGTGTGTCGTAGAGGACGACGCGCTTGCGGCTGCCGAAGCCGGTGAAGTAGGCGTTGGCGTGGGCCGAGCGCCGGGAGCCGTCGATGACGTAGATGTCTTTGAGTCTGAACTGCACCTTGGCGGCGAAGGCTTCGATGCTCCGGCGCAGTTCGCCTTCCTCAAGGGGCTGCTGCTTGTTGAAGAGGGGCACGATGAGGTCGGAGTAGAAGAAGGTCATGAAGAGGGAGAAGCAGGAGAGGACGCCCCAGGCTATAATCCAGAAGTATTCGGGAATGATGTTGTATATCCACACGAGGACGGCGATGATGCCGCCGCCGATGATGACGGTGAGCAGCAGTTCCTTGATGGTGTCGAGGATGTATGTACGGGGCGTTGTGCGGTTGAAGCCGAACTGCTGTTCGATGACGAAGGTGCTGTAGATGCCGAAAGGTATGCCGGGAATCCAGGAGCAGAGAAAGACGAGGCCGAAGAATATCTCAGCTGCGACTATGGGGCTGCTGCCGGCAGCGTGCGCCCAGTCGTCGAACAGGGCGAAGCCGCCAAAGGCGAAGAGGCTGATGAGGACGGCGGTGTCCACGCAGGTGTTGATGTAGCCGATCCGCGCGTTCAGCCGGCGGTAGAGCTGCTGGCGGCGGTAGGTCTCCTCGTCATACAGACCGCTCAGGACCGAGGGGATGGGCAGACTGGAGGCTTTCTTGTTGAGAAAATGGAGAATGCTGCTGAAGATGAATTCGGCAACACAGATGGCGATGATGATCCAGTAGAGCATGTAATATATAATAATGTATTATTCAGTGATGATTCTGATGACGCGTGTGCCGATGTTGCTCTTGATCCGGGTGTTGTATTGCTGAAGGGTCTCCTTGTTGATGAGGACCTTGCGGTATAGTCCGGAGGCGTTGAGCAGGTAGAGCCTGTTGTTTCTCCAGACGGCAAAGCCCAGATGGGAGACATCGAGGCCTTCCTTGCTGGTGACGAGGGCGAGGATGTCGCCGTCGTGGATGCAGCTCAACGCTTTGCGGCTTAACCCTAACTTGCTGTTGGGGATGTAGGAGACGGTCATGCGGTTGAGCTGTGACTCAGTGGTCTTGATGCCCTTGATGAATTCGGGATGTGCCGCCAGAGCCTTGTAGCGGTCGGGGTGCTTGGTCATGTAGTTGCAGTTGAGTTTCTGCAGGGCTGTGAAGGGCGACTTGCCCTTCTGGCAGTCGGCGGCTGTAATCTCGTGGGTGAATCCCTGTTCCTCGCAGTTGAGAATCCAGGAAGAGAAATAGTGGTTGCGGGAGGTGTAGTCGCGGATGATGCCGCGAGGGTAGCGCTGGTGGCGGAGGTAGTAGCAGAAATCCTCAAAAGTGGTCTTGCCGAAGCGTGAGGCCAGCGTGAGGGCGCACACCACATCGACGTAGGTGGTGCAGTCCAGTTCGTCGAGATTGACGACCAGTCGCTCGTTGTCGCTGACTTCGAGGGTGTGGGCGACATAGGGGAGTCCCATAAACTTGCGGGCGAAGAAGAGTACCTTGTTGGCACTCTTGGGCAGACGGGCTGCCTCCCTGAGATAGCGCTCCACCTTGACGGAGTCGGAGGCTTTGCAGATAGGGCGGGTCTCCTGTGCCTGACCCGCGCAGAGCAGAGAGAGGATGAATGTAAGTGAGATGATATATCTTTTCATAATGGTTAGAGTGAATTATCCTTCGTGGTGGTAGGGCTCGCCGTTTTGGATGGTGAGTGCCCTGTAGAGTTGCTCGATGAACAGCAGCCTTATCATCTGGTGAGAGAACGTCATCAGGGACAGTGAGAGCATGCTGTGGCTCTTTTCATAGACGGCTTTGCTGAATCCGTAGGGGCCGCCGATGAGAAAGACGATGCGTTTGGCAGACGTGGCGCACTGCTTGGTGAGAAAAGCGGCGAAATCAACAGAGCGGTATTGCTTGCCGCGCTCGTCGAGCAGGATGAGACGGTCGCCCTGCCTGATGTGCTGGAGGATAAGTTCGCCCTCTTTCTCCTTCTGCTGCTCAACGGTGAGGCTCTTGGTGGACTTGAGTTCCGGGATAATTTTCACTTCAAACGGCAGATAGTGGCCGATGCGCCCGCAGTAATCTTCAACAAGAGCCTCCAGATGCTTGTTTGTCGTCTTGCCGACAAGTAGAAGTGTTATCCTCATAATGATACAAAATTAATGTTTTCTTCTAATTTGCGCCGTGATTGTGTGTATCTTTTGAGAATAAAAGTTTATCTTTGTTTGTTAATAGTGAAAATGGATATAGATATGTATACGGTAGACGAACTTGAAGACCGTCTGATAGATCTGGCTTTTGCTGAGGATATTGGCGACGGTGACCACACGACGCTGTGTTGTATCCCCGAGGATATGATGGGGAAGTCAAAGCTTCTTGTCAAGGAGGAAGGTATAATTGCCGGAGTAGAGGTGGCGCGCAAAGTATTCAAGCGTTTTGACCCGACACTTGAGATGGAAGTATTCATTCGGGACGGTGAACACGTGAAGCCGGGTGATGTGGCGTTTGTGGTGAAAGGCAAGAGTCAGAGTCTGTTGCAGACTGAGCGCCTGATGCTCAACATCATGCAGCGCATGAGCGGAATAGCAACGATGACCCACCGCTATCAGCAGGCGCTGATAGATGCCGGCACGAAGACACGCGTGCTTGACACCCGGAAGACGACTCCGGGTATGCGTATGCTGGAGAAGCAGGCGGTGAAGATAGGCGGCGGCATGAATCATCGCATAGGTCTGTTTGATATGATACTGCTGAAGGACAACCACGTGGACTTCTGCGGAGGGATACATAACGCTGTTACGCGTGCGAAACAATATTGTGCAGCCAAAAACAAAAATCTCAAGATAGAGATAGAGGTGCGCAATTTTGACGAGCTCAGGCAGGCGCTGGCGGAGAAGCCTGACCGCATCATGTTTGATAACTTTACGCCGGAGGACACCAGAAAGGCCGTTGAGATGGTCAACGGGCAGTGTGAGACGGAGTCTTCGGGCGGTATTACGTTTGACACCATGATACCTTACGCCAAAGCCGGAGTCGATTTTATTTCATTCGGAGCGCTGACCCATTCAGTAAAAGGATTAGATATGTCGTTTAAAGCTTGTTGAAAATATGAGAAGATTGTTTTTTATAGTATTGTTTTTTATAGGTTACGCCTATTCTTGGTCTTGCACCAACTTTATTGTCGGCAAGGATGCCTCTGTTGACGGCAGCGTGATGGTCTCTTACAGCGCTGACAGCTACGGCTGTTGCGGTATTATGCAACATTTTCCTGCAGGGAAGCACGAGAAGGGCACAAAGCGCAAGGTCTATGATTGGGAGAGCAACCGCTATCTGGGAGAAATTGCCGAGGCTCCGGAGACCTACAATGTCGTGGGCAACATGAATGAATTTCAGCTTACGATAGGCGAGACCACATTCGGCGGCAGGAAAGAGCTGGTGGACACGACGGGTATCATTGATTACGGCAGTCTGATATATATTACGCTGCAGCGCGCAAAGACAGCGCGGGAAGCAATAAAAGTCATGACGTCGCTCGTTGACGAATACGGCTATTGCAGTGAGGGTGAATCGTTTTCTATCTGTGACCCCAACGAAGCTTGGATTATGGAGATGGTGGGCAAGGGTCCCGGTAACAAGGGCGCGCTCTGGGTGGCTGTGAGAATCCCCGACGACTGTATATCGGGTCACGCTAACCAAAGCCGCATACACAAGTTCATGCAGTATGACAAGAAAAATTGTATATATTCAAAAGACGTGATATCCTTTGCGCGTAAAAAAGATTTGTACAGCGGCAAAGATGCTGATTTTGATTTCGCCAACACATATTGTCCGCTGGATTTCTTCGGAGCGCGTGCCTGCGAAGCCCGTGTGTGGAGTTTCTATAATATATGGGTAGACGGTATGGACAAATATCTGGATTACGCAATGGGTGTCAACCTCGAGGCCGAACCGATGGCGCTGTATTACAAACCGAAAGCAAAACTCAGCGTACACGATGTAGAGACGGCTATGCGTAATCAGTATGAAGGAACACCGATGGATATGACGAAAGATCCGGGCGCAGGCACATATATCTCACCCTACCGTCCGCGTCCGTTGACATGGGAATATAAAGGTGTAAAATATTTCAACGAGCGCCCGGTGGGAACCCAGCAGTCGTCGTTTACATTTGTATCTCAGATGAGGTCTTTCCTGCCTGACTGCATAGGCGGTGTGCTGTGGTTTGGAAACGATGATTCCAAGATGGTGGCATATACGCCGGTGTATTGCTGTGCGACATCCGTCCCCGACTGCTACACGAAGAAATATGGTGACGATGTGACCTTCTCCTTCAAGAGTGCTTTCTGGGTTTGCAACTGGGTAGCGAATATGGTATATCCGCGCTTCAGCCTGCTGTATCCTGACTTGGAGAAAAAGCGCGACGAACTGGAGAAAAAGTTCTTTGACAAACAGAAGAGCGTTGAGGACATCGCCCTGAAGAAATATAAGGAAGACAAGGCGCAGGCGGTGAAATATCTCACTACATATTCGCGCGTGTCAGCCGAGGGTATGCTCAACCAGTGGATTAATCTCGGTAAATTCTTGATTGTAAAATACAATGACTTTGTAGTAAAACCAGAAGACAACGGTGTGTTCTTCCGCACCGTTGACGGAATAGGCGAGCGTGTCAAGTCGGTAGGTTTTCCTGAGGAGACGCGCAAGAATATCATAGAGCAGACGGGTGACCGTTTCCGTGTGCCGACGCAAAAGAAGTAAAAATAAACTAATATATCATTATGAACGAAAATAAAGAACTTATCGCACAGTGCGAGAAAATTGCACAGGAGTGGCTGGACTCTCCGTATTATGACGCTGAGACAAAATCAGAGGTAAAGGCTATGCTGGATAATCCGGACAAATCGGATTTGATAGATGCTTTCTACCGCAGCCTGGAGTTTGGTACAGGCGGTTTGCGCGGCATCATGGGCGCAGGTACCAACCGCATGAATAAATATATTGTCGGAATGGCCACTCAGGGTTTTGCCAACTACATCAACAAGGTGTACCCTGAGGGCGGCAAGAGTGTGGTTGTCTGTCATGATTGCCGCAACAACGGCAGGATGTTTGCTGAAAGCGTGGCAGCTATCTTCAGTGCCAACGGCATTAAGGCTTACTTGTTTGAAGGCTTGCGTCCTACGCCAGAGGTGTCGTTTGCCATTCGTGACTTGGGCGCTGTGGCCGGCGTGAACGTGACGGCGTCACACAATCCAAAAGAATATAACGGCTACAAAGCCTATTGGAGTGACGGCGCACAAGTGCTTGCCCCGCACGACAAGGGTATCATAGACGAAGTCAACAAAGTCAATATTGCCGATGTGAAATTTGAGGCTAACTGGGATTTGATTCAGATTATCGGCGGCGAGATGGATTACAACTACATGATGGCAGTCAAGGATGCCATGATAGATCAGGACGTCATCCTTCGCAACAAAGATCTCAACATCGTTTACAGCGCAATGCACGGTACCGGGCGTGTCATCGTTCCGTTGTGCCTGCGCAGTTGGGGTTTCCAGAACATCAACGTCGTACCCGAGCAGATGGTGGTAGACGGCAATTTCCCGACAGTCGTGTCGCCTAATCCCGAGAACGCAGAGGCGATGACGCTCGGTATGAAACTGGGTACGAAGCTTAATGCCGACCTGGTTGTTGCCACAGACCCTGATGCTGACCGTCTGGCTATTGTCTGTCGTAACCCGAAAGGTGAGTGGCAGATTGTGAACGGACATCAGACAACGATGCTGTTCATCTATTATATCATCAAGAACAAGATTGCTCTGGGACAACTCAAGCCGACCGATTTCCTCGTGAAGACCATAGTCACTACGGAGACTGTGGCAAAGATGGCACAGAAAAACAATGTCGAGTTGTGTGACTGCTACACAGGCTTCAAGTGGATTGCCCACGAGATAGCTATCAGGGAAGGCAAGCAGAAATATATCGGCGGCGGAGAGGAGAGCTTCGGTTTCCTGCCCTATGATAAAGTGCGCGATAAGGATGCCCCGGCGTCTATTTGTCTGATATGTGAGATTGCGGCTTGGGCTAAAGATCAAGGCAAGACCTTATACGACATCCTGATGGATATCTATATGGAATATGGCTTTACGGGCAATTTTGCCATCAACGTGGTCAAGCCCGGCAAGAGCGGTGCTGACGAAATCAAGGCCATGATGGAAGCTTTCCGGAATAATCCGCCGAAGTCGTTGGCCGGCAGTCCTGTCGTTGAGGTTCGTGACTTCAAACTTCTTGAGGCTGTTGGCGCCCAAGGGGACAAGCGTAAACTGAATATGCCTGAACCGAGCAACGTGCTCCAGTGGTTTGCTGAGGACGGCACGAAAGTCAGTGTCCGCCCGTCGGGTACAGAACCTAAGATAAAATTCTATATGGAGATACCTGCACCTATGGCTTCTCCTGCTGATTACGACAAGGCTATGAAGGTTTGTGAATCGCGTATGGAGGAAATCAAGCAATCTTTGGGCTTGTAAATCTTTATACAGATGTAATAAGAAGCGGTGCGCTCATGATCAATGAGCGCACCGCTTTGTTTGTATACGTTTCGTCCTTCCTGTCTTTATCAGTGATAGTATTCCCATACAGGGTCTACCGGATAAGTAGGCGGTGTAGCGATGTCATACATCCTGTTATCAGGATCAAAAGCACTGCCGCTGATGACTTTCGTCTCCTCATATTTATTGCCGTAGGGGTCTGTGGCGATGACTTTGATGTCTGCGTTTGCCTTCTTCAATGTGTATTTGAAGAGATGGGTGCATACGGGGATGTAGCTGTTGCGGTTACTGCCGCCGATATTGCCGCGCCCGACAACGCCGCAGTGATAACCTATAGCCCACCAGTCTTGACTGGAGGTCAG
>CACXEH010000138.1 GCA_902766625.1 uncultured Bacteroidales bacterium
CTGTTACGTCTTACCAGACGTCTTCCGTACGTTCTGGGTTGTCGTATACACTCTTCGGTACAATCTCAATAGCATCAGCGAAGCATTCCGCTGTCGCATTGTTGAGCATCGTCTTCATTCTCAGCCAATATGTCTTGTCCGGCTCCATCCATCCGCGGTATACAAGCAGACGGAGTGACTCGGCACGGTTACGCAGGGACTGTGCCCATGTGTGTGCCTGACCGAAATAGTTCTTGCAGTATGTGCGGCATGCCTTCATGTAGTGGTGGTTACGCATCAGACGGTCATTCTCGATACACAATACGGAGTCATAGCCAAGCACGATATCTGTTACGGAACCGATCTTCGGGTTACCGCCGAGCAGACGCAAGTCAAACGGTATACCAGTTGCGACAAGATTCTGCGGATTGGTTCCGAAATACCCCTGTGCGATACCACGCGATGCAATCTGTGATACGAACCAACGGACCTCGTAGGTTCCTGCGACAGGAACGGGCATCAGTTTCAGTGTGGCGTCAAAGTAATTAGAGAATGCGAACTGGTCACTTTCAATTCCGCACCATCCGGTATTTCCGGCGTTGATAGGCGTGCGGTAGTCTGTGTCACAGTTGTGCTCGTCGTTGAGCAGGTTGTCAATGTATTTGTACGGCTTGTGCGGCAGATAGTAGTGTGTGGACTTGGTTATACCCGTACGCAGGTCGTTGCTCATCATCTCCGGGAAGTACTGGGCGATGTTGTAGCGGATACGCTCGTTGAGGACCACGTCTCTTGTGTAGTCGGTATACAGCAGGATGTGGTCTATCGGCCAGTAGTATCCGTTCAGCGCATTGTTGTCATACTCTCCGTTGTCCGGATGCAAAATGATACCCGGCTCAGCGACGGACGTCTCCTTCATGTCGCCGTCGAAGGCATTGTTGTAGTATGCTTTCCTGTTGATGTAATACAGTCCGTCCTTAGCGCGGTGTGTAATCTTGAAGAGGCGGTTCGGCTTGCCCATGGTGTGGAAATAGGTCCACAGGTCCATCGGCAGCACGTCGGGCAGGTCAGTGTTGAATCCGATCTCGTCACCGTGCCTTACAAGCCAGTTGTACGGCTCTTTGAATGGGACGAGGTGGTAGCTGACGAACTGGTTCACGGCGTTGTTCATGCTAGTCCAGTCGTCGGATGTGGCATTGGGATAAGCCTCTTTGCATTTCTGCTCGATGACAGCCTTTATCTCAGCCGCATTTGTCATGACATCCCTGTTCATGATGGGCGTAATGCCCCATTCGTTCTCAAACACGTCGTCGGTCTCTGCGAAAGCCATGTAGCCGTAGTATCTGTGAGGAGGCGTGTGATATGAGGATGAAGTGAATGCCACGTCGTTTCTCTTTTCTGCTTCCGTGTAGAGTTCATACTGCTCGTCACGGTATTTGATGATGGAGTCGCCCCATGACGTCTCTTTCAGGAGCCAGTAGAAGATGTGCATGTTGCCTGCCTCGCCGATCAGCGCGCACAAGTCGGAGCTGGACGGGGAGAGCACCCTGTTGACCACATGAATGTATCCGTTGGTGACCTCGATATCCGGCTTAATGATGGCAGACTTGCTGTTCAGTACGACCTGGAATTTACCGTTCTCGTCAGTTCCGTATGAAACCATGATGTGACGGTCGTTAAGTGTCGCCTGTGTGATGGCGCCGGCCTCCGGGAAGTCAGATGTCAGGAGGGCTTCGAGCGTACCATGGTCGATGATGCAGTTTTGTATGATCACATCAGCCACTTTCTGTGACATGGTGTCGATGTTCCATACCTTGGATGCGTAGATGGAGTCAAGGTATTCAGTCACCGCCTCGTCAGTCGGAGCAAAGATGGTGTAGTGTCCGCGTGCTGAGAGCAGCGCATCAGTGTAACTCTGTGAGTTTTGTGATACTTTGGATTTTGCTACGACCTTTGCGAACAATGACAAGGTTGAGTCAGAGGTGATGTAGTCCATGGCTGTTTGTCCGGTGAACGTATAGATGTCGCTCTCGTCGACAGAGTCTTTACATGACATTTGAAAACCGGAGAGGACTGCCAGACAAATTGGCAAAGCTTTAAGCCAA